>NZ_CALMQR010000126.1:0-2357 GCF_937871995.1 uncultured Citricoccus sp.
GTGTTGCCGGAGTGTTCGGTCAGTTCCAGACAGGTCTCCTGGCCCTGGTCATCGATCAAGCACAGCTCGACCTTCTCGGCGTCCTCGCCCACGGCGATCGCGAAGTTCGTCCCTGCCTCATCAGGCGTGGCTCCCAAGGGATATGGCTCTCCGGCGGCTGTCTCGAGCATGGTTCTCCTCAGTGCATGGATGGAACTGCCTCAGTCTAAGCGGGCTGGGTGTCCGGCATTGACCAGCACTGACCGGACGGCGGCGGCGAGCGCCGACGCCCCGAACCGACGAGTCCGGCCAGGGTGTCGCCGCTGCCGGCCGTCGCCAGTTCCGGGCCCCCTTCGTTCTGCACCACGGTGTGCCCGTCGAGCGCCGCGCAGACGGTGGTCGGCCCCTTGAGGAGCACGACGGCGCCCAGTTCCCTGGCCACTGCGCGTATGGCGGTCACGGGGTCCATTCCCGCCACGGCGGGGAAGGAAAGGAAACGTTCATCTCCGGCGCCAACCTGCCCGCGACGCGGAGCAGCTCGCCGTGGTGTGGCGTCCGCACCACCGGTGCTCCGGCTGCACGGAGCCGGTCCAGATCCAGTTGGGTCACCAGGTTCAACGCCGAGGCGTCCAGGACGAGCGGCAATCCACTCGCAACGCAGGTCTCGACCACCTCGGCCAACCGGGACCGGGCCTCGTCACCGGATCCCAGGCCTGAGCCGGCCACCCATGCCCGGGTCTTGCCCTGGGTATCCGGGCCGACCACCACCTCCGGCAGCGCGGACAGGACATGCTGCCGCACGGACTCCGGCCCGGCGTACTGCACCATCCTCAGCCCCGAGGCTATCGCCGCTGAGCACACCAGCACGACGGCACCAGGGTACCGCTCGGATCCGGCGGCCACACCCAGTACGCCGCGGGAGTATATGTTGTCGTCCCAGGCCGGTGGCGTGAACACCGCGAGCACCTCGTTCCGCTCCGCCGATGACACGTCCGGGCCGGTGAGTGCGGCTTCAGCCCGATGTCCACCAGCTCCACCCGCCCGGCGGCCTGGGCTCCGGCTCCGGCTCCGGCTCCGACGATCAGTCTGGTCTTCAGCGCTCCGAAGGTAACGGTGAGGTCGGCGGGGATCACTCCCCCGGTGACCTGTCCGGTGTCGGCGTCTACACCGGAGGACAGATCGCAAGGGACCACGGTGACTCCAGCGGGCAGCTCAGCGACGACGGGAGCGTTCCAACCACTCTTCGCCCCAGTGCCACGTCAATAACGAGTGTGGTCCTTTCCGGGATGCGTTCGGCGACCCGTCCACCAGCCTATAGCAGGGCGGTCAGTCCCGTCCGGTCCATCCGCTCGCCCATCGGGACCGCTACGGCGTCCACGTCGCGTCGGCGCAGGAAGGTCAGCACCCAGAGCGCGTCCCCGTCGTTGTTGCCGGTGCCCACCAGGGCTGCGGACGTCGCGCCCGCCACTTGGCCTCTCGCGCGCAGTTCCCGGAGGACGTGAGTGGTGAGCCCCCACGCGGCGCGGCGCATCAACGCGTCACTATGACCGGCATCGAGCAGGGGTTTCTCGGCGGCCCGGACCGCAAAGCCGGTGTAGGCGTGGATCATTGCTTTCTCCTCCAGGCCGGTGTCGGATTCAACCCTCGGCAATGACTATGGCTGTGGCCACGTCGCCGTCATGGCTCAGCGACAGGTGCCACGTCGTGACGCCTTTGGCCTCTGCGACCTCTGCGACGGTGCCGGTAGCCACCACACGTGGCGCACCGGTGCTGTCGATATCAATTCTGCAGTGCTGCCAGTTCATCCCGGCCGGGGCGCTGAGGGCCTTGGCCACGGCCTCTTTGGCGGCGAATCGTGCGGCGAGTGAACGAATGTTGCGCTCCCGCTCGGCGGGAGTGAACAGACGGTCACGCAAGGCGGGAGTCCTCGTCAGCTGTTGTTTGAACCGGGATACCTGGACGACGTCCACGCCGATACCAATGATCATCCTGTAATCCTATCGAGCCCCTGCAGATAGGCATCCAGTGCCCTCGGAACGAGCCATCGATGGGCCAAAAACCCGGTCAAACAGTCGCCGTTGTCCGCGGTGGCCGACGCTATTTCGTCCTCGGTCCGCACCGGGATCCGGCTTCCGGGCACGACGTGGTCCGGGTTGAGCGCCGCAAGACCATTACAGCACCGAACACAAACGAAGCCACAGGAGTCGCCGTTAACGCTTGTGACCTCAGATGCTGGTAAGAAAGACAGCGGTGTCAGTGCGCTCGGGCGCGCAGCGGCATCCATCTCTTAGGACGGAAGGCAAGGAACATAAGCGTGAAGATCTCGGTGGTGGGGACGGGGTATCTGGGGGCGACGCATGCGGCGTGCATGGCGGAGC
>NZ_CALMQR010000127.1:0-4129 GCF_937871995.1 uncultured Citricoccus sp.
CAGCGCAGGCACCCGCTTATCACTCGTACAGGGGACACATGATGGACACCACCTCCCGCCCGAGGCACCCGGGCACCGCCCACGGGCGCCGGTGCGGCCCGGCCCTTCCCGGCCGGACCCTCGCCCTGGTCACGGCCCTCGCCCTGCTCCTGGGCGGCCTGCTGGCGGCCCCCGCGCAGGCCGCCCCGTCGGCCAGCCCCTCCGGTGCCGCCCAGGACGGACAGCGCGCCCTGCAGCCCGTCGTCGTGGTCATGGACTACTCCTCCTCCATGCTGGAGAAGGACGCGGACGAGTCCGGCACCACCCGGCTGGCCGCCGCGCAGGAGGCCACCTCCACCCTGCTGGACAACGCCCCCGACGGCGCGGACCTCGGCATGGTGGTCTACGGCGCCAACACGGTGGGGGACTGCAAGGACATCACCACCCTGCAGAAGGTGGGCCCCACCGACGTCGGCGGGCTCAAGAAGAGGATCGCCGGCCTGGACGCGGTCGGTGAGACCCCGATCGGGGCGGCGCTGCTGCACGCGGCACAGGAACTCGAGGGGATCGACGGGGAGAAGTCCATCATCCTGGTCTCCGACGGTGAGGAGAACTGCTCCGAGCCACCGGCCTGCGAGGCGGCCCAGGACCTGGCAGGGAAGGGCATCGGCCTGACCGTGCACACCATCGGCTTCAAGGTCAACGACGCCGCCCGCGAGGAGCTGACCTGCGTGGCCGAGGCCACGGGCGGCACCTACGTCCAGGCAGACAACGCGACGGAGCTGGAGACCGAGCTGCAGACGAAGACGGTCCGGGCCTTCCAGGGGTACGTCGCCTCCGGGACCCCGGTCACCGGTGGGGAGACGCTGCACTCATCCCCCCAGCTAGCCCCCGGGCAGTACCTGGACGAGTACGGGCGCGGTGAGACCAGGGCCCATTCCAGCGCCGACGGGACGCTGAGGTTCTACAACCTGGGGACCATCGAACCGGGTGAGCGGGCGCACCTGTCCGCCCTGTTGCTGCCGGACCAGTCCCAGCCGACGGCCACGGGTGATCCGTTCGCCGGGATCGAGGTCCAACTGGTCAACGGCCAGGGCGAGAACTGCTCCTCCTCGGACCGGGAGTACTCCCATTCCAGTGACGGTGGCAAGCCGATCGTCGGTTACGTGCGCAGCCAGGAGTACACCGAGCCCGGTAGCCACGGCTGCTTCCAGGACGGCACGGGCCAGCTCTTCGCCAAGGTCCAGCGATTCGGCGAGCACCAGGCGGAGGAGCCGATGCCGGTGGAGCTCAAGTTCGTGGTCGAGCCGGCCGTGGACGAGAGCACGCTCGGTCCCCACGCGGACGAGGACGAGGCCCCCCGGTCGGTGACCCTGTCCGGCGCGGCCGCCGCGGTCGCCGGTGGCGGCAGCTTCAACGAGGCCGTCGAGGTCGAGAACCGGACGGTGCTCTCCGACTCGGTCATGCCGAACGAGGCGCGCTACTACCGGGTGCACGTGGGCTACGGGCAGCGGCTGAACGTCCGCGCCGCCAACGGTGCCTCGGAGGGCGCCGGACCCGATTCCGTGGACGTGAGCGTGTTCTCCAGCGTCCGCGGGCCCGTCACCATGAAGGGTGACCGGCGCCTGCATCGTCGTCCGGCGGGCCAGACCGCCACGCTGAACATGCCGGTCTCCGTCAGCATGGACAATCACGACGGCGTCCACGGCCAGGACGCCTACCTCTCCGGTGACTACTACGTGGTCGTCTCCGCGGACAAGTACAGCGATGACCGCAACCGGGAGCCCTTCCCCTATGAGCTGGCGCTCGAGGTGACGGGCCAGGAGCAGGACGGCCCCCTCATCGCCGAGCCCGGGGCGGGCCGGGTGGTCGATCCGGACTCCGAGCAGGACGCGGGAGAGCAGGACGACGCGGAGGCCGGCGAGGCCACCGCGGGCGCCACGCCGGCCGGAGAACCGGACGAGGGTGGTGGCGGGGCAAAGGCCACCGCCACCGGGCTGACCGAGCCGGCCGGGGACAACCCCTGGCCGTGGTTCCTCGCCGGCCTCGCCGGCAGTGCTCTCATCGGCGCCGCGGCCCTGGTCCTGACCCGACGGCGGCCCGTGGCGGCGCCGGCCACCACACAGCAGCACCCCGCGTCCCCCGCACCCGGCAGCCAGTACCCCACCGACCGCTACGGCACCGATCAGGAAGGACCGCGGTGATGAGCACCAGCAAACGTCCCCCCCGCACGCTGGCCGCCCTCGGTCTCACCCTGGCCCTCACGGCCTGGGCCGGCGCTCCGGTGCTGGCCGCCACGCCGACTGCCGGCACCGGGGAGGGCTCCGCGCCCGCCGCCCGGGCCACCCCGTACCAACCCTCGGGCACCGAGGTCACGGGCGGGGAGAGCCTGGCCGGCGCGGTCGAGGTGGAACCCGGCCTCTACCGGGACACCCTGCAGACCAGTGAGGAGGCCTCCTCGCCCACGGCCTCCACCCGGTTCTACCGGCTGCCGGCGCTCCAGGAGGGAGAGCGGGCCCATGCCGCGGCCGTCCTGGCCGCCGACCCCCACGCCGACGCGCGCGGCACCGACTGGGCCGAGCTCACCGTGGAGTTCGTGAACCTGCAGGGCGAGCGGTGCGGGCCCCCGGTCGCGGACAACGTCTCGATGACGACCGGTGAGGTGCCGGTGGCCAAGACGGCCACGGATCCCATGGAGGCCGGCTCCTACGGATGCTTCGAGGATGAGTCCGGCGTGGTCGTGGCCCAGGTGAGCCGGAGCGGTGAGTGGCTGGCGGACAACCCCGTGGCCGTGGAACTGCGGTTCTGGGTGGAGCCCCCGGTGGACGAGTCCGGGCTGGCCGAGGCTCCCTCGGAGGACCTCCCGCCGGAGTCCGTGACGGTCACCGGCGAGGCGACGCCCGTCACCGGCGGGCGGTCGTTCGGCACGGCCACCGAGATCACCGCGGACCAGGTCTTCTCCGCCGAGCTGCAGCCCCGGGAGGCGGCCTACTTCCGGATCCCGGTCGAGTACGGCCAGCGCCTGAGCTACCGCCTCTCGTCCGGCAACAACCAGCAGTCCCGCGTCCGCGAGATCCGGACCGCGGCCCACGACCCCCTGCTGGGGGACCCCCGGATGCTGGGGGACCAGGGCATCTCCTACACGGACAACGGGGCCACCCTCACCCGGTCCACCGCCGTGCCGGTGAGCGCGGACAATTACGGCTCCTACTCCTACGGCGCCCTGCGGTTCGCCGGCGACTACTACATCGTGGTCACCGGCTCCGAGGCCCGTGGGGGCCGGGAGGGGACCGAGCCGTTCCGCTACGAGCTGGCCGTGTCCCTCTCGGGCGAGCCCACCGGTGCGACCGAGTGGCTGGCGGCGGCCCAGGACGAGCAGACCCTCGCCGCCGGTGGCTCCCCGGACGGCGAGGACGCCCAGGCCGCGAGCGCCCGGGACGGTGGATGGCTCCCGTCCGGCACCGAGCTCGGTGCCCTGCTGGGCGGGGTCGGGCTGGGCGCCGTGCTGACCGGCGTCGCGTGGCTGCTGCTGCGCCGGCGCAGCGCCTGAGGGCGGGCGGTTCCTGAACGTCAGGCCCTGGGCGTCCCGGACCCCTGAGCGCCAGGTCCCGCCGGGGGTTCCGGGTGACCGTGGCCCCGGCCGGACCTGCCGGTCAGTCGTCGGCCTCCCAGACCAGGCCCCCGGTGTCCTCCACGCACACCAGCCGCCGGCCGTCGGCACCGGTGACCACCAGTCCGCGTTCCAGGGCGGTGCAGTCGTCCCCGGCACGGACGGAACTGGTGATGACCGGCGTCCCGGACCGTCCCGACGGCGCCGGGGACTCCGGGTCGGAGGCCGGGGAGGACCTCCCGGAGGGTGCGGTGCCGGTGCCCCGTGACGTCGGCTCCGGGGCGGAGGCCGGGGAGGACCTCGCCGAGGGTGCGGTGCCGGTGCCCCGTGACGTCGGCTCCGCCACGGCACCCTGATCGGTTCCCGTGTCCTGCTCGGCCCCGGGCCCCGCGCGCCCGCCGTCCGGCCGGAGCAGGACGGCGGCCACCACGAGGGCCACGACCCCCAGCAGCACCATGGTCCACGGCAGGACGGCGCCGACGCCCCGGCCGTGGTCCCCGTCCTCCTCACCGGAGTCCGCCGCCTGGCCCGCCGACTGCG
>NZ_CALMQR010000128.1:0-3163 GCF_937871995.1 uncultured Citricoccus sp.
CGGTCGGCTTCCAGTCCGGGCAGTTCCAGCCGCTGGCCCATCTGGTCGTAGTCCGGGGCGACCATCGAGTTGAACGCCTCGTTGTACAGGCTCTGCAACCGGGCCGCGCGGGTGGGGTCCTCGGTGACCCAGGCGTTGAAGCGGGTTCGAATCGCGTCGATCTTCTCTCTCGCGGCGGTGGTCGCGGCCTCGTCCTTGCGGTAGGTCCCGTCGGCGTCCTTCTCCCTCACCACCACCGACTTATAGTTCATGGTCGCGGCCAGCAGGGCGGCCGGGGTGCGCTTGTTCGTGCCCCACTGGTACCGCACCGAGGCGGAGAACCCGCCCTTGGGGGAGGCGACCTCCCAGGCCTCCACGGCCGGGTTGAACTTCACCTCGGTGGCGACCTCGAAGGTGTCCCGGACGAAGTCCTCGTAAATGTCCTGCGGGACCCAGTGCACGCCGGGGTTGACCACCACGTCGCGGATGTCCACGTCCGCCGGCAGCACCGCCTCCAGGGCGGCCACATTCACCGCGTAATCCCCACCGTTGGCCACCGCTTCCTGTGCGGCAGCCAGCTTGGCGCGGACATTGCCGGACAGGTAGGCCACCTTCGGGGTCAGCACCCCGGACTCGGGGTCGGTGAACACGTGCCCGGCCATCATCGTCTCGGCCTCATCGGCGTCCACGCCCAGCAGCCCGGCCACCCGGTCCACGTCCACGGTGCGGGTCTCGTCCAGGCTGATCGCGATGGCATCCTCCACCGACTCGGCCCGCTCCGGGCGAGGCCGGTACTCGATGACGTCCCGGGTCAACAGCGCCGCCGGCTCGGCGGACTGCTCCTGCTCATCGAACACCTCACAGGCGCGCAACAGGCCCAGCTTGGGGTCCCCGGCCAGGAACTCCAGGTGGGGCTGGCGGCGGTGGCTGAACTCGGGCACGGCGGCCTCGGCGGCCCACTCATTGGCCAGCTCGGTCGGGACGGGGACCTCGGAGCGGTCCATCTCCCCGTCTTCGGGCAGGGTGGCCCGCCACGCGGCCTCCAGTTCCCGGATCTTCTGGGCCTGCTCCTGAGCCCGCGGGGTCTTCCAGATGTCCTCGGAACGGTTGATGGGCCCATAGGCGTTCATGTACTGCCGCCAACCCGTGCGTAACTTCTCTCGCGCGGCCTCGGCGGTCTCCTGGCCCCGTCCTTCGGACTGGGCACGCATGACCTCCACCGCCTGATCGCGCAACACCAGCAATGCCCTGGCCTCCACCGCTCGAGCGCGGGGGACCTTGACCGGCTCCCACGCCAGCTGCGCCCCGTACCGGGTGAAGCCCTGGGCGGCCGGGTCGAAGCGGACGTGACCGACGGCGGCCTCGGCCACCGGCGGGAAGTGCAGCCCCGGGTCGTGGGTCACGGTCAGCGGGTCGGGGGAGTAGCCCAGCCCGGCGTCCTTGGCCTCCTCGACCACCGCGCCGAGCCGTTCTTCCAACAGTGCGGTCAGGTCCCCGGTGGGCGGGTCCACCCGGTAGGACATCCCGCCCCACGGGTCACTGGCCGCGCGGAGGGTGCCGAGCACGTTCTCGGGGTGGTCCCGGAAGTACCGGGACGCCGGAATCTGGTGGATTTCACCGTCCCGGTCGGTGGCTTCGATCAGGCCCGGTTCGACCCAGGCGGCGACGGCGTCCTGGTCGATCTTGGCCCCGGGTTCGCGGCGGCGGAAGATCAGCACGTCGGTCTTCACGTCCGTGCCGGCGCTGTCCTGCATGGCCCCGTTGGGCAGCCGGACCGCGCCGACCAGGTCGGCGTAGCGGGCGAACTCCCGGCGGGCGGAGGCCCGTTGGGCGTCCAGGGTCCAGGTGGAGGTCATCACCGCCACGTACCCGCCCGGGGCGGTCAACCGGAGGGACTTGGCGATGAAGTAGTTGTGGATCGACAGGTTCTGCCCGTTGTACTTCGCGTCCGGGACCGGGAACGAGCCGAAGGGGACGTTGCCGACCACCGCGTGGAAGCTGTCCTCACCCAGGCGCACCTGCTCGAACCCGGCCGCGTGGACCTCGTGGGAGGGGTGCAGGTGGGCGGCGATGCGCGCGGTCGTGGCATCCAGTTCCACCCCGACCATGTCGGTGCCGGCCGGGGCCTGGCCGAGGAACTCCCCGGACCCGCACCCCGGTTCCAACACCCGGCCCCCCGCGAACCCGGCCCGCGATAGGCCGCCCCAGATGGCGGCGGCGTGGGCGGGGTCGGTGTAGTGGGCGTTCAGGGTGGTGGCCTTGGCCTGCTCCCACCCCTCCGGGCCCAACAGATCCCGCACCAGGGCCCGGTCCTCGGCGGAGAAGGTGTCGGCGGTGTCATCGAAGACCTCCGGCAGTGCGCCCCAACTGGACCACCGCGACAGCTCGTCCTGATCCAGAGGCGTGGCGTACCGTCCGGCGTCCTCGAGCTCGGCCAGGGTCTGCAACGCGGCCACGTTGGCCAGGAACCGGCTCGACCGTGTTCCCGGGCGTTGGGTACCCCCGGTCCAGTCGACCGGGACACCGGTCAGCTGCCCTGAATCCTGTCCCGGTCCGCCTCGGTCACCAGCGGCGGCAGGCTCGTGGCCCCCGGTACCGGGTCCATCCCCTGGGCCCGCATCCAGTCGAACACCTGACTGGCCAGCACCGTCAGCTGGTCGAACACCCGCAGCTGCGCCCGCTTTGGCAGCTTCAACAGGGCCTCGGCCTCCACCGGTTCCACCCGGTCCGGGGCCAGCTGCATCGCCCGCGACTGCACCATCGCGATCAGGTAGTCCTCGAAGTCCTGGCTCGCGTCCTGGTACTGGTCCAGGCCCAGCATCAGGTCGATCACCGTCACCTCCCCGTCCGGGTGCGCCGCTTCGTAGGCCTGAACCAGCGTGGTCCCGTACGGGGTCTTCTCGTGCGGGTGCTGCCACACCGTCCGGTCGATCTCCCACCGGTCGGTCTCCCAGCCCAACAGTTCGCTGCTGGTGTCCTGCCGCGGCTCCTCGATCGGATCGGGCATCGTCCCGTCCTGCATCCTGTCCTCCGACCTCGTTCCGTTCTGCACTGTCCCGTTCTGCATTCTCGGTTCCTTCCATATCGGCCAACAGGTCGAACACCGAGATCTGACCGGCCACCTGATTGCTTCGCTTCGCCACGCTCGGGCTCCTTCTCTGACATAACTGCACGACGGCCGGGA
>NZ_CALMQR010000129.1:0-87210 GCF_937871995.1 uncultured Citricoccus sp.
GTACTCACCAAGAAACCAGGAAAACCCGGAACATCTTCGCTTTTCTCATCTGCGGTATATTACTTTAGACTGCGGTTTCCATTCCGTCAAACCGGCGTTTCCGCCATGTTCACCCGGTGCTCACCGCGGTCCCCCCAGACTTCCTCCGGGCCACCGATGTTACACCCTCAGGGCGCACCAGTCTAGGCCTTCATTCAGTCTGGGTTCGGCCGCCGATTTCCCGCTTTCGCGGCTGGCGACTTGAAGAACTATACACACGCTTCGGCGCCGGTGCCAAATCGGCGCCCGGGGCGGTCTGCACCCCTGGAATCCCCGGATTTCCGGGCTTTTCCCGTCCACCGGCTGACGTCCGTCCGCCACTGTGAGGCACGTCTCCCGCGGGTGTCGCGGCCTAGTCGGCGATCCGGTCCCGGGGGGCCTGGTGGTCGCGGTCCCCCGGGGTCCGCGGTTGGTGACCGCCTCGGAGAACAGGTCCCAGGAACGCAATTCCCGAAGCAGCGTGCGCTTCTTGGACACGTGCTCCTGCATCCGTCCGAGGACGCCGGACAGGAAGGCGATCGTGTCCACCACGAAGGGGCCCTTGTTCAGCATCACGGCCTCGGCGCGCTCGGCCATCGCCGCATCGGTGACCTCGGCACGACTCGGCAGCCCGGTCCGGGCCAGCGAGTCCAGGACCTGGGTCGCCCAGATCACCGGCACGTGGGCGGACTCGCACAGCCACAGGATCTCCTCCTGGACCTCGGCCATCCGTTCGAAGCCGGCCTCCACGGCCAGGTCACCGCGCGCGATCATCACGCCGATGTCCGGCCAGCGCATGGCCTCGAGCAGGATCTGCGGAAGGTTCTCGAAGGCCTCCACGGTCTCGATCTTCAGCACCACGTCCAGGTCCTCGCGCCCGAGGCCGGTGAGTCGTTCCATCAGGTCCGCCACGTCTGCCGGGGTCCGGACGAAGGACAGGTTGACGATGTCCGCGTGCTCCGCCACGAACGGCAGCGCGGCGAGGTCCTCCTCGGTCAGCGCCGGGATGTCCAGGTGCGTGTCCGGCAGGTTGATGCCCTTCTCCGCCTTGAGCCTGCTCCCCGACACCCCGGCCGACTCCACGCGCACCTCGATCTCCTCGGGACTGACCTCGGTGATCACGCCACTGATCCTCCCGTCGTCGACGTGGATGCGCTGGCCCGGTTCGGCGTCGTCGAAGACCTGGGCCAGCGAGCAACCGATCCGGTGAGGACCGCCGGGCACCGGCTGGGCCGGTTCCAGGGACCGGGTCAGGACGAGCCGTTCGCCGGGACGGATGAACAGCCGCTGCTCCTTCGGCGGCAGTGCTCCGACCTCGGTGAGCGTGCCGTCGGCCGCGTAGAGCACGACCCCGGGCATGAAGTAGGCGGTCTGCGCCATCTCGCAGGTGAGCCGGCCCGGCTCGCGGGCGGCCACCGTCATGGTCCGGGCCGAGCCGCGGGCGTCCGTGAAGCGGAGGGTCTCCCCCACGGCGCGACCGTCCACCCACCGAGGGTCCCGGACGGGGATGCGCTGCGCCGGGTCCACACCGTCCCCGCCCGTGCCATCACCACCGATGCCGTCTCCGCCGCCGGACGCTCCGTGTGCGCCCGGTTCCTGTCCGGGAGCGACCAGGACCACGGTGGCCGGCTCGACGACCTGCCCGGTGGCCGAACGCTCCGGCCTGATCTTGAGCACCTCGGGACCGGGCGCGATGGGCCCGGTGCGCAGCTTGGGGCCGGCCAGGTCCATGGCCACGAGGCAGCGGTCCGGTGCCGGTTCTCCCCCGCGGCTGAAACACGCCCCGTGGAGAGGACGCCCGGGGCCGCCGGCACCGTCCACGGGCGGGAGCCCCTGGGCGGATCTCAGGTGCCGGATCATGGCCCGCCACTGCTCCGGACCGTCATGGGCGCAGTTGATACGAGCCATGTCCATGCCGGCGCGGAGCATCTCGGCCACGAGTTCCGGATCCGTGGCGGCCTGGGACGGGAAGGTCACCATGATCCGGGAGACGCGTTCCTCGGGGCTGGGGCCGAGCAGGCTGGTCGCGTTCTGCTCCAGCCGGTCCGGTCCGGCATCCATGTCCGGCCATCCGGTGGCACGGCCCGCCCCGGTCCCGACGGCGGCGCCGGGTTCACCCGTGGAGACGGCACGCGCCAGCCGGAGGCCCTCCAGGCTGGCGGCGATGGAGTGCAGCGTGGGCAGTACCCGGGACTCCAGCCGTCCCAGGGAGGACAGGCCGAGGTCGGCGAGACGACCCTGCAGCGTGCGGATGTCCCGGCCGCGGAGCCAGACGTAGTGCACGAGGTTGGCGGCACTGTCCCGGTGCTCGGGCCGGACCCGGCCGATCCGGTCCGCCTGGTCGGCCTCGGCGGCGCGCGCACCGTCGATGAGCTCCTGCACCTGGGCGAGGAGCTCCTCCAGGTCCGCCGCGGTCGGCGCCGCGGGGTCGGCGGACGCGGGGCGGCCGGGTCGCACGGAATCGGTCACGTCGTCCACTCTGCCATCCGTCCGGGACCTTCGGGGTCGTCAGACCCACCCCTTCGGGGATTTCACCGCGTGGACACGGAACCGTCACTCAGGCGGACAGGTCCACCAGCGCCATGTTCTTCTTGCCTCGGCGCACCAGCAGGTAGCGCCCGTGCAGGGCCTGATCGCTCCCGAAGGCCTGCTCGGCGTCGGTGACCTTGACGTTGTTCACCGAGGCGCCTCCGTCGGCGACCGTGCGGCGGGCCTCGGAGTTGGAACCGGACAGCCCGGTGGCCACCAGCAGCTCGACGATGCCCACCGGGCCACCGGCACCCAGGCCGGGAGCCGCCGTCGGGAGCTCGGCGGTGGCGGCGGCGAGAGTGGCCTCGTCCACGGCGGCCAGGTCGCCCTGGCCGAATATGGCCGCGGAGGCATCGATGACCTTGCGCGTGGCCTCCTCCCCGTGCACCAGGGAGGTGACCTCCCAGGCCAGGGTCTTCTGGGCCTCGCGGCGGAACGGTTCGTCCCGGACCTTGGCCTCGAGCTCCTCGATCCGGTCCCGGTGCAGGAAGGTGAAGACCTTCAGCCGGCTGATGACGTCCGCGTCCGCCGTGTTCAGCCAGAACTGGTAGAAGGTGTACGGCGAGCACATGCGCCCGTCCAGCCAGATGGCATTGCCCTCGGACTTGCCGAACTTCGTGCCGTCCGCGTTGGTGATCAACGGGGTGCCGAAGGCGTGTGCCGCGGTTCCCTCGACCTTGCGGATCAGGTCCGTCCCGGAGGTCAGGTTGCCCCACTGGTCGGAACCGCCGGTCTGGAGCGTGCAACCGTAGTCGCGGTACAGGTTCAGGTAGTCCATGCCCTGCAGCACCTGGTAGGAGAACTCCGTGTAGGAGATGCCCTCGTCCGAGTGCAGGCGCTTGGCCACGGTCTCCTTCCGGATCATCGTGCCCACCCGGAAGTGCTTGCCGATGTCCCGCAGGAAGTCCAGGGCGCTGAGCTGCCCCGTCCAGTCCAGGTTGTTGACCATGCGGGCCGCGTTGTCCCCCTCGAAGGACAGGAACCGCTCGATCTGACCGCGCAGGTAACCCACCCACTCGCCGACGGTCTCGCGGTCGTTGAGCACCCGCTCGGCCGTCTGCCGCGGATCACCGATGAGCCCGGTGGAGCCACCGACCAGCCCGAGCGGCCGGTGACCGGCCAGCTGCAGCCGGCGGAGGACGAGGATCTGGACGAGGTTGCCCAGGTGCAGCGAGGGGGCCGTGGGGTCGAAACCGCAGTAGTACGTGATCGGGTCCCCGGACAGCACCTCCTCGAGCGCGGTCTCATCCGTGGAGACGTGCACGAGTCCGCGCCACTTCAGCTCCTGCCAGATGTTCGGGAACGAGGGATCGTTCGACTGGCCGGCCAGGGCAGGGTTCACGGGCCGGGGCTGCGCCGGGGCGCCCTCCGGCTGGCGGTCCTGCGGTGCGGTGGACGTGGTGGTCACGGATGCTGCCTCTCGGTGCGTGCGTCGTTTCGGAATGCGGGGCGTGGGACGGTCCTGGGGGACGGTCCGGGACGGGCGGGGGTCGGCGGAGGGTGCGGGGGGCCGGTCAGGCGTCGCCCAGCCCCGCCGGCAACCCGCCGGTGGAGAGGACGCGCAGGGTCTGGGTGGACCGGGTCATGGCGACGTACAGGTCCCCGACGACCCCACCGGTCTCGGCGACGATCTGTGCCGGTTCCACCAGCACGACGGCATCGAACTCCAGCCCCTTGGCCTCTCCCGGGGTGGTGGAGACGATGTCCTGGCCCAGGCCACCGCCGCCGGACCCGACCCGGTCACCGTAGCGTTCGACGAGCAGGGCGGCGATGCGCCGTTCGAGGGAGGCCGGGGCGATCACGGCGAGCAGGCCGCCGTCGATCCTCTCGAGGTCCTCGGCCACCCCGGCCATCAGCGCGCCGACCGCCTGCGCCTCGGGCACCTGCTGCACCGTGGGCTGCCAGTCGCCCTCGCGCACGGCCTGTGGCGAGGAGACCGGCAGCCCGGCCTCCTGGGCCACCCGGGCGGCCAGCCGGGTGATCCGGGCCGGGGTGCGGTAGTTGACCGTCAGCTCCTCCAGGCGCCAGCGGTCCTGGACGAAGGGCTCCAGGGCCTCGGCCCAGGAGGTGACGCCGGCCGCCGAGGACGCCTGGGCGATGTCCCCCACGATCGTGAACGACTTCATGGGGCAGCGCCGCATGAGCAACCGCCACTGCATGGGCGAGAGCTCCTGCGCCTCGTCCACCACGACGTGCCCGTAGGTCCAGGTGCGGTCGGTGGAGGCCCGCTCGGACGCGGAGACGTAGCGGTCACCCTCCTCGTTGACGTCGGCCAGGGCCTCGGCGGTCACCACGCCGTCCACGCCGAGGTCCTCCAGCATGGCGTTGACGTTCTTCAGGGACGCCTCGGCGTTGGCCAGGTTCCGCTTGCGCTCGACCTCCTGTCCCGCCTTGCCGCGGCCCGCGCTGGGATCGAGCTCCCCGAGCAGTTCCGCCGCCTCGTCCAGCAGGGGGACGTCCGCCTCGGTCCACATCGCGTCCGCCGGGCGCACCAGGCGCCGGCGGTCCTCGGGGTCGAGGAACGGCGCCGCCATGTCCAGGTGCTCCGGCTTGGAGAACAGGTCCGCGAGCAGTTTCTCCGGGGTCAGGGGCATCCAGCACAGGTTGAGGGCGATCCTCACGTCCCGGGAGGTCCGGACATCCTCCGCCAGGTAGGACCGGTCGATGTTGTTGCCGGCGCCCGAGGACTTCTCCAGCTTGTCCTTCAACTGGTCGGCCAGTTCGCGGACCATGATCTTGACGAAGGTGTTCCGGGCCTCGTTGTGCGGCTTGCCGGTGGCCCGGGCCCGGTCCCGGGCGCGCCGGACCTGCTTGGGGCGGATGGTCAGGACGGTACCGCCGACGTCCACCGTGCGCGGACCGGCGGGGAGCCGCTGGCGGTTGGCCACCGCGTTGGCCACCACGTCGGCCATGAACAGCCGGCCCTTGATGCGGGCCACCCGGCGGTCGGCCTCCGGCACGGCCTTGATGCCGGGCATGAGCCGGCCGAGGGAGGACATCACCACGCCGGTCTCACCCAGGGAGGGCAGCACGCGGTCGATGTAGCGCATGAAGGACTGTGACGGGCCGACCAGCAGCACACCGGCGGACTTCAGCCGTTCCCGGTGGGTGTAGAGCAGGTAGGCGGCGCGGTGCAGGGCCACCGCGGTCTTGCCGGTGCCCGGGCCGCCCTGGACCACCAGCACGCCCTTGATCGGGGAACGGATGACGGCGTCCTGTTCGGCCTGGATGGTGGCGACGATGTCCCCCATCTGTCCGGTGCGCCGCGCCGAGACTGCCGCCAGCAGGGCGCCGGCCCCGTGGTGGCCGGTCTCACCGTCCAGCAGGCTCGCGTCCAGAACGTCGTCCTCGAGGTCCACCACGGTGCGCCCGCGCAGCATCAGGTGACGGCGGCGGCGCACCCCCAGCCGGTGGTGGGCCGTGGCCTGGTAGAACGCCCCGGCCTCGGGCGCCCGCCAGTCCACCATGAGCCGCTGCTGGTCCTCGTCGGTCAGGCCGATGCGCCCGATGTAGCGTTCGTCCCCGCCGTCCAGGTCCAGCCGGCCGAACACCAGCCGGTCGTCCACGGCGTACAACTGCGCGAGGCGGTCCTCGTAGAGCGTGGCGAAGGCGTCGCGTTCGGAGACGTTCTGCACCGAGCCCTGGGGTCCCTCCTTGCGCACGCGCGCCAACTGGCGCTCCTTCTCCGCCCGCAATTCGTCCAGACGCTGGTAGAGCCGGGCGACGTAGTGGCGCTCGTGCTCCAGTTCGGTCTGGTGGACCGGGACCACATCAGTCATGCCTTGCACACCTTAGGGCTATCGACGGTGCTCCCCGGGGGAGCCTGACGACCGGAGGGGTCCGGCACGCCCCGGGGGCACCACGGAACGAGTGACCATCCATGGTACAGCGGTTGCGGTGAACACACCGTTAATGCCCGACCCCGCGCGACGGGGCCCACCCCGTGGATCACGCCCGTGAGGTGCGACGACGCGGCGCCGCCGGACGGTAGGGCGAGACCGAGGGCTCGTCCGGCAGCCAGAAGCGCCAGGGGAACTCCGGTCCTCCCCCGGGCCCGGAGACGCCGGTGCGGGGCCCGGTCAGGGTGCCCGGCCGGCGTCGCGAGCGGATGCCGGAGAGCCAGATGCCGTCCGGGGCCTGCGCCGCGTGGTCGTCCGGGCCGGGCCCGGACAACAGGACCGAGCCGTCGTCACCGGCCCCGATGCCGAGGGCCTGGGCCAGGCGCGCCGGACCGGAGGCCAGCCTCGGTCCGGCCGGGGCGCCGCGCCGGGCGACGGCGGCGTCCAGTCCCAGCGTCACCTCACCGGCGCGCAGCAGGACGGCGGAACTGGTTCCCTCCGTCCCGCAGACGATGTTCATGCACCAGTGCATGCCGTAGGTGAAGTAGACGTAGACGTGACCGGCGGGGCCGAACATCGTGTCATTGCGGCGGCTTCGACCGCGGTAGGCGTGCGAACCGGGATCGCGCTGACCCTCGTAGGCCTCGACCTCCGTCAGCCGCACGCCGACCACCGTCCCGCCCCGGGCGACCGTCAGCGTCGAACCGAGCAGGAGCGGGGCGGCCCGCAGGCCACCCCGCTCGAGCACGCTCAGGTCACCGGGCATGGATGCCGGGCTCCCTCACGCCAGCGGGCCGGACGCCCCGAACTCGCGCAGCGGCACGAGCTGGCGCCGGAGCTCGGCCAGCTGGGCGGCGACGGCCTCCGGGGCCGTACCGCCCTGGGCATTGCGGGAGGAGAGGGACCCCTCGGTGGACAGGACGGAACGGACCGCGGGGGTCAGTGCGGGCGAGATCGCCGCATAGTCCTCGTCCGTCAGGTCCCAGAGCTCCACGCCCCGCGACTCCGCGACCTTCACGGCCTCGCCCGAGAGCTCGTGCGCGTCACGGAACGGCACGCCCTGGCGGACCAGCCACTCGGCGATGTCCGTGGCCAGGGCGAACCCCTGCGGGGCCAGCTCGGCCATCCGGTCGGTGTGGAACGTCAGCGTGGCGATCATCCCGGACACGGCCGGCAGCAGCAGTTCGAGGGTGTCCGCGGCGTCGAAGACCGGCTCCTTGTCCTCCTGCAGGTCGCGGTTGTAGGCCAGCGGCAGTCCCTTGAGGGTGGCCAGCAGCCCGGTCAGGTCGCCGATAAGCCGCCCGGACTTGCCCCGGGCGAGCTCGGCGACGTCCGGGTTCTTCTTCTGCGGCATGATCGAGGATCCGGTGGAGTAGGCGTCGTCCAGGGTGACGAAACCGGCCTCCTTCGTGGCCCAGAAGATGACCTCCTCGCTGATCCGGGAGAGGTCGACGCCGATCATGGCGCACACCCAGGCGAACTCGGCGAAGACGTCCCGCGCGGCGGTGCCGTCGATCGAGTTCCACGCCGCGGAGTCGAAACCGAGGTCTGCGGCCACGGCATTGGGATCCAGGCCGAGCGAGGACCCGGCCAGGGCCCCCGAGCCGTAGGGCGACACCGCGGCACGGCCGTCCCAGTCCACCAGCCGCTGCACGTCCCGCGCCATCGCCCAGGCGTGGGCGAGCAGGTGATGGCTGAGCAGCACCGGCTGGGCGTGCTGCAGGTGCGTGCGTCCCGGCATCGGCGCGTACGGGTGGGTCTCCGACTGGGCGATGAGCGCGTCGATGGTGTCCAGCAGGCGGGCCGCGATCAGTCGCGCGTGGTCGCGCAGGAACATCCGACCCAGGGTGGCGATCTGGTCGTTGCGGGAGCGCCCCGCACGTAGCTTGCCGCCCAGCTCCGGACCGGCGCGCTCGATCAGTCCGCGCTCGAGCGAGCCGTGCACGTCCTCATCGGAGTCCGCGGCGACGTAGGCGCCGGAGACGACGTCGGCCTCCAGGCGGTCGAGCGCGGCCAGCATGCCCTCGAGCTCGGCGTCGTCGAGCAGCCCCGCGGTGTGCAGGACCCGGGCGTGGGCGCGGGAACCCGCGATGTCATAGCGGGCCAGTCGCCAGTCGAAGTCCGTCGACTTGCTCAGCGCCGCCAGGGCGTCCGCGGGGCCGCCGGCGAAGCGGCCGCCCCACAGCGAGCCCTCATTGGTGCCGTGGCGCTGTGGCCCCGGCGTGTTCTCCGCGCCCTGATCCGCCACGTCTCAGGCCCCGGTGCTCTCGTTCGACAGCTTCGCCACGTCCTCGAGGGAGTCCACGGACCCAGCGCCCTCCACCCGCTGGTCGCGCTCGGTCGCGACCTTGGAGGAGAGGCCGAAGATGTCGATGAAGCCCCGTGCAGAGGACTGGTCGAAGGCATCGCCCTCGTCGTAGGTGGCGAGGCTGAAGTCGTACAGCCCCGTGTCCGAGCGACGGCCCTGGACGGTGGCGCGGCCGCCGTGCAGTTCCATCCGGATGTCCCCGGAGACGTACTTCTGGGTCTCGTCCACGAAGACGTCCAGGTTCTTCTTCAGCGGGGAGAACCACTGGCCGTCGTACACCAGCTCGGTCCAGCGCTGGTCCACGGTCTTCTTGAACCGGGCCTGCTCGCGCTCCAGGGTCACGTTCTCCAGCTCGCGGTGGGCGGTCATCAGCGCCATCGCACCGGGGGCCTCGTAGATCTCGCGGGACTTGATGCCCACGAGACGGTCCTCGACGATGTCGATGCGCCCGATGCCCTGCGCACCGGCCCGGCGGTTCATCTCCTCGATGATCTGCAGCGGGGAGAGCGAGCGGCCGTCCAGCGCCACCGGGACGCCCTGCTCGAAGGTCACGGTCACCACGTCCGGCGCCGGCGGGAACGCCGGGTCGTCGGTGTAGTCGTACACGTCCTTGGTCGGACCGTTCCAGATGTCCTCCAGGAAACCGGTCTCCACGGCGCGGCCCCAGACGTTCTGGTCGATGGAGAACGGGTTCTTCTTGGTGGTGACGATCGGCAGCTCGTTGCGCTCGGCGTACTCGATGGCCTTGTCCCGGGTGAGCGCCAGGTCCCGGACCGGGGCGATGCACTTCAGGTCCGGCCCGAGGGTCTGGATGCCCACCTCGAAGCGGACCTGGTCGTTGCCCTTGCCGGTGCACCCGTGGGACACGGTGGAGGCGCCGAACTGGCGGGCGGCGGCCACGAGGTGGCGCACGATCACCGGGCGGGAGATGGCCGACACCAGCGGGTAGGCGTCCATGTAGAGGCCGTTGGCCTTGAGGGTCGGCATGCAGTACTGCTCGGCGAACTCGTCCCGGGCGTCGGCCACGTAGGCCTCGACCGCACCGCAGTCCAGGGCACGCTGGCGCACGGTCTCGAGGTCCTCCCCACCCTGGCCCACGTCCACGGCCACGGCGATCACCTCGGCCCCGGTGGCCTCGGCGATCCAGCCGATGGCCACGGACGTGTCCAGTCCGCCCGAATAGGCCAGGACGATGCGTTCTGTCATTGCGTGCTCCTCAAGCTCTCCTGCAGTGGCGGGCCGGTCCCCACGCGGGGGGAAGGCGGCCCTGGTGGACTCTATGCAAGAGTCTACATATTTATGCATCGTTGCGCACGGACGACGCCGTGGAGACCCTCCGCGACGCGGCACCCCGACCACACTCACCGTACTGTGGACCCATGAGCAGCGACATCCCCGGACCCCAGAACCCGGACCACTCCACCCCGGGACCCGGCACCCCGGCGACCCACGGAGCCCCTGAGCTCACGGACGAGCAGCTGGAGTTCCTCAACTCCCTGTTCGACTTGGCCCGCGCCGGCGACTCCGAGCCACTGCTCGCGGCCGTGGACCAGGGGGTGCCGGTGAACCTGTCCAACCACAACGGGGACACCCTGTTGATCCTGGCCACCTACAACAACCACCCCCGGCTCGTCCGTGCCCTGGTGGATCGCGGGGCGGACGTCCACCGGGTCAACCAGCGCGGCCAGTCGGCCCTGACCTGCGCCGTGTTCGTCCAGAACGAGGAGTCGGTGCGCGCCCTGCTGGCCGCCGGAGCGGATCCCGACGCCGGCCCCGTCAGCGCACGCGCGGCGGTGGACCAGTTCGGACTCGAGGCCATGCGCAGCCTGCTCGACGAGGCGCCGCGTGACGAGGATCACGGCCCGGTCTCGACCCCGTGACCGCTCGTTCCGGCGTCACCACCCACACTGCGCCGTCCCCCGGTTGACCGGGAAGCACGCCGCGCCTTGCCCCTGGACTCCCACCAGCGACGCTCCTGAGCGTTCCATGGGAATTGCCTGAAGAAGCCGCCCCGGATTTGACGTTATCGTCCTGATGCCTTTCACTGGTTTCAGACCTGCTCCGTGATCGTTTCGTGATCCGGCAGGAAAGAACGACAGCGGGCCTCCCCCACCAGCACCGTCCCTTGGGAGCCTCGCGCCGTGTATTCCATCACGGACGGCGGACGGTGCTGCTGTGACGACCGGGGACGGTTCGAGCAGGGGTGGGCCGACATCTCCCAACATCATGCAGAACACCTCCACTGCCACGACTGCCCGCCGCTCCATCGTCCGTCGCTCGGCCGCCGGCCTGGCCGGCGTCGCCATCGCCGGCGCCGGGCTGACCGCCCTCTCGGCCCCCGCCACCGCCGCCCCGGTCTCCACCTGGGACGCCCTGGCCCAGTGTGAGTCCACCGGCAACTGGTCCATCAACACCGGCAACGGCTACTACGGTGGCCTGCAGTTCTCCCCCTCCACCTGGCGCGCCTTCGGCGGCTCCGGCATGCCGCACCAGGCCTCCAAGGCCGAGCAGATCCGCGTCGCCGAGAACACCCTGGCCGCCCAGGGCTGGGGCGCCTGGCCTGCCTGCTCCGCCAAGCTGGGCCTGTACGGCACGCCCTCCAACGCCAACGTGACCACCCAGTCGGCGGACTCCAACGCCTCCGCTGAGCGTGCCGCCGCCAACAAGGCCGCTGCCGAGCGCGCCGCCGCCCAGGAGGCCGCCGCCGCCGAGCGCGCCGCCGTCCAGCAGGCACAGGTGCAGCAGGCCGAGCGCGCCTCCTCGGTCACCCCGGTCGAGCGTTCCGCCAAGACCGTCACCGTCAAGCCGGGCGACACCCTGGCCAAGATCGCCCGTTCCTACGGCGTCGAGGGCGGCTGGAAGGCACTGCACGCCGCCAACGCCGACACCGTGTCGAACGCGAACCTGATCTTCGTCGGCCAGACCCTGCACCTGCCGGCCTGATCGACGGCCGTCAGTCTTGACGGAACGCGCCGGATGGGGAGTCCTCCCCATCCGGCGCGTTCTCTCGTTAAGGACGCCGGCCGCTAGGGTGAGACAGCGGTCATCACCGCGCGCGGCGTCGACGAGTCATCGCCCCGCGCGCCGCATCACACCGGATCAGCAGTCTCGAAGGGGAACATCCATGCCTCAGACCACCAGCAGCCACACCCCCGTCCGCCGCCGGTTCCGCGCCCTGGGCATCACCGCACTGGGCGCGGCCGCGGCGCTGACCCTCTCGAGCTGCGGCACCAGCGCCCCCGCACTCGAGGACGTGTGGCCCGAGGTGAGCCAGTCCATCCAGAACGCCAAGTCCGTGGCCATCGAGGGCAACGTCACCCAGGGCGGGCAGGACATGTCCGTGGCGATGTCCGGTCAGATCGACGACTCCTCCTACTCGGGCTCCGTCTCCATGGGCGATGCGCAGGTCGAGGTCATCGGCAACGCCGAGAAGACCTACCTGAAGCCCAATGGCGCCTTCTACCAGGAGATGGGCGGCGCCGGGCTGCAGGAACTCGTGGGCGAGAAGTGGCTGGAGATGCCCGCGGAGGACGGCGGCTTCACCATGTCCAGCTTCTGGTCCAGCGTCAGTGAGGACATCCCCGGCTCCGACCAGTTCCAGGACTCGGAGTACACCTCAGAGGTCGTGGAGCACAACGGCGAGGAGGTCTACAAGTACTCCGGCACCAGCGCCGAGAACGGTGAACCGGTGGCCATCTACATCACCCAGGAGAACAGGCTCGTCCGCGTGGAGGTCGACCAGGCCGGGCAGGGTGAGGGCGGGTCGGCGGACGCCTCGACCCCGGCCTCCCCCCAGGCCAGCGCCAGCCCGGATGCCGGAACCGGGACCGTGGACTTCTCCGACTGGGACGCCGTGGAGCCGGTCGACATGCCCGCCAAGGACGAGGTCTTCGCCGTCCCCGGCATGTGACACCGACACGGGTCCTCCCGGACGCCGCCCCGTGGCACCACGACCGACGCCGGCCTAGTCACCTCGGCCGGCGTCGGCGTGTCCGGCGTCGTCGGGAACGGTGCCTGGTATCCGCCCGGCCTGACGGCAGGATCAGCCGTCAGCCCGCGTAGCCCAGGAACCGGCCGGCCACGGCCACTCCCCCGTCCGTGGCCCGGGCCACGATCATGATGGTGTCGTCACCGGCGATGGTCCCCAGGACATCCGGCAGCCGGGACTGGTCGATGGCGGAGGCCAGGAACTGCGCGGCCCCCGGCGGGGTCCGCAGGATCACGAGGTTCCCGCTGGACTCCGCCGAGACGAGGAGCTCGCGGCACAGTGTCGCCAGGCGGTGCTCCATCGCTTCCGGGGCCCGGTGGCCCGGAGCCTCCCCGGCCACCGGGCCCTCGGGAGGCACCGCGTAGGCCAGCTGGCCGCCGTCGCTGCGGACGCGGTAGGCGCCCAGTTCCACCAGGTCGCGGGACAGCGTCCCCTGGGTCACCGAGACCCCGCGGGAGCGCAGCCTGTCCAGCAGTTCGGACTGGCTGTGCACGGCCACCTCGGCCAGGACGTCCTTGATGGCGGCCTGGCGGGCGGTCTTGGTGGACGGGGCGCTCATCGACCCTGCGGCGGCGTCGCCAGGCCGGACCGGTACAGCAGCCAGGCCATCAGCGCCTTCTGGGCGTGCAACCGGTTCTCGGCCTCGTCGAAGACCACGGACTGCGGGCCGTCGAGGACCTCCGCGGAGACCTCGAAGCCCCGGTAGGCCGGCAGGCAGTGCAGGAAGATCGCGTCCGGCGCGGCCTGGGCCATCGCGGCGGAGTCCACGGCGTAATCCCGGAACAGGTCCTGGCGCTGTTCCTTCTCGGCCTCCTGGCCCATCGAGATCCAGGTGTCGGTGACGACGACGTCGGCCCCGGACAGCGCCCGCACGGCGTCCGTGGTGACCAGCACCGACCCGCCCGTCTGTGCCGCGCGCTCCTCCGCCGCGGCCACGACCGCCGGGTCCGGGAGGTAGGACCCGGGCCCGGCGATGCGCACGTGCATCCCCGCCGTCACCCCGGCCAGCAGGTAGGAGTTGGCCATGTTGTTGGCCGCATCGCCCAGGTAGGTCATGACCAGGCCCTGGGTGCGGCCCTTGTGCTCACGCACCGTCAGCAGGTCGGCCAGCAACTGGCACGGGTGGTAGTCATCCGAGAGGGCGTTGATCACCGGGACGGTGGCGTTCTCGGCCATCTCCTGGAGGCCGGACTGGGCGTAGGTGCGCCACACGATCACGGACACCATCCGGGACAGCACGGCGGCCGTGTCCGCGATGGTCTCCTTGTGCCCCAGCTGGGACTCACCGGGGTTCACGATCAACGGCTGGCCGCCGAGGTCGGCGATCCCGGCGGCGAAGGACACCCGGGTCCGGGTGGAGGTCTTGTCGAAGAAGACGATCCCGGTCTGCGGCCCGGCCAGGGGCCGGTGCAGGAACCGGTCGGCCTTCATCTCCTGGGCCAGGTCCAGCACCTCGGACTGCTCGGCGGGCGTCAGGTCGGTGTCCACCAGGAAGTGGCGCAGGGCGGGATTCGGTGTGTGGACCGGTGCAGGGCTCATCAGTGGGTCTCCTGGGTTCTCAGGTCGGAACCGCCCTGGCCGGACGGGGCCGGGGCCTCCGCCAGCGCGGCGGCGTGGATGCTCGGGAGGTCGGCGATCAGGGCGTCGACCAGGTCGTCGCCGATCACCAGCGGCGGTGCCAGGCGCAGCGTGTCCGGCCCCGTGGCGTTGAGCAGGTACCCTGCCCGCAGGCCGGCGCGCACCATGGCCGGCGCCAGGCCGCCGTCGGGCACCGGGGACCCGGCCGGGGCGGTGACGTCCACGCCGACCAGCAGCCCGTACTGGCGCACCCCGGTGACGAGGCCGAGACCCCGCAGGGCCTCCGCGAGGCGTGCGCCGAGGCGCCGCACGTGGGCCAGCAGGTCCTCGTCCTGGATGACGCCCAGCACCGCCAGGGCGGCAGCGGTCGCCACGGGGTTGCCGCCGAAGGTGGTGCCGTGCTGTCCGGCGGTCAGCAGGGAGGAGGTCCGCGCACCGAAGCTGACCATCGCGCCGATCGGGATGCCCCCGCCCAGGCCCTTGGCCAGCGTCATGGCGTCCGGGATCACCGGGTCATCCTGCCCCGTGACCTGCGGGGACTGATGGGCGAACCAGTGACCGGTCCGCCCGACGCCGGTCTGGACCTCGTCGAAGATCAGCAGGGCCCCGTGCTCGCGGGTGAGGTCCCGCGCCGCCTGGAGGTACCCGGCCGGCCAGCCGTGCACCCCGGACTCGCCCTGGACCGGTTCGATGACGACGGCGGCCACGGTCTCGTCCACGGCCTCGCGCAGCGCCTCCACGTCCCCGCCCTCGATGAACTCGATGCCCGGCACGAGTGGTTCGAACGGCTCGCGGTAGGTGTGCTTGTAGGTCATGGACAGCGCACCCATCGTGCGGCCGTGGAAGGCGTTGCGCAGTGCGATGACCCGGGTGCGCCGGCCGGACGGGTCCTCGCCACCGTGGCGTCGGGCCAGCTTCAGGGCGGCCTCGTTGGCCTCGGAGCCCGAGTTCGCGAAGAACACGGTGGAACCCTCCGGCGCGCGGGACAGCTCCAGCAGCCGCTCCGCCAGGTCGACCTGCGGGCCGGAGGTGAAGAGGTTGGAGACGTGTCCCAGCGTCGCGAGCTGCGTGGTCACCGCCTGCACGAGGGCCGGGTGGGCGTGGCCGAGCGCGTTGACGGCGATCCCACCGAGGAAGTCGGTGTAGCGCCGGCCGTCGGCGTCCCAGACGCTGGCACCCTCGCCGCGGACCAGGACCGTGCTGGGTGCGCCGAAGACCCCGGTCAGCGCGTGGCCGTAGCGGTCGAGGTAACCGGCGTTGGAGTCGGGCGAGGTCATGGGGCTCCTGTCTCAGTGGGGGCGTCGGGCAGCACCTGGGTGCCCACCCCGGCTGCGGTGAAGATCTCCAGCAGCATCGAGTGCGGCTCGCGTCCGTCCACGATGTGGGCCTGCGGGACCCCACCGTCCACGGCGTTCAGGCAGGCGGTCATCTTCGGGATCATCCCGGACTGCAGCCCGGGCAGCATCGCCCGCAGCTCGGAGGCCGTCATGGAGGACACCAGTGAGTCCCGGTCCGGCCAGTTCGCGTACAGTCCCTCCACGTCCGTGAGCACCACGAGCTTGGCCGCGCCCAGCGCGACGGCCAGCGCGGCGGCCGCCGTGTCCGCGTTGACGTTGAGCACGTCCCCGGTGGGGACGCCGTCCGGGCCGATCTCCGGGGCCACGGAGGACACGACCGGGATCCGGCCGTTGTCGATCAGGTCGCGGATGGCCACGGGATTGACGCCGGTGACCTCACCCACCAGCCCGAGGTCGACGTCCTCGCCGTCCACCTCCGTGCCGGTGCGCACGGCCCGGAAGAGCGCGGCGTCCTCACCGGACATCCCGACCGCGTAGGGGCCGTGGCCGTTGACCAGTCCGACCAGCTCGCGGCCCACCTGCCCGGTCAGCACCATCCGCACCACGTCCATGGCCTCGGCCGTGGTCACGCGCAACCCACCGCGGAACTCGGAGTCGATGCCGAGCCGGTCCAACATGGCGTTGATCTGCGGCCCGCCGCCGTGGACCACCACGGGGTGGATCCCGCAGTGGTGCAGGAAGACGATGTCCTCGGCGAAGGCCCGGCGCAGCGGTTCGGAGACCATGGCGTTGCCGCCGTACTTGATGACCATGGTGGTCCCGGCGAAGCGCTGGATCCAGGGCAGGGCCTCGATCAGCACCCCGGCCTTGGCGGTCGCCCGGTCCCGGTCCGGTCCGGTGGCTTCCTGTGCGGTCACGGTCGCTCCCTCAGCTCGAATAGGCGGAGTTCTCATGCACGTACTCGTGCGTGAGGTCGTTGGTCCAGATGGTGGCGCGCTGGTCCCCGGCGTGCAGGTCGATGAGCACGTGCACCTCGCGGGGTTCGAGGTCGACCAGCTCGCGCGGCTCACCGATGCCGCCGCCGCGGCAGATCTGCACGCCGTTCATGGCCACGTCCAGGTCCTCCGGCTCGAACGCGGCCCGCGTGGTGCCCACGGCGGAGAGCACGCGGCCCCAGTTGGGGTCCTTGCCGAAGATCGCGGTCTTGAACAGGTTGGACCGGGCCACGGCGCGGCCGACCTCCTCCGCGTCCTGTTCCGAGGCGGCGTTGACCACCTCGACGGCGATGTCGTGGCTGGCTCCCTCGGCGTCGCCGATGAGCCGGCGGGCCAGGTCGGCGCAGACCGCCCGCAGCCGCTCCTGGAATTCACCTGGCTCGGGGGTGGTGCCCGAGGCCCCGGAGGAGAGCAGGATGACGGTGTCGTTGGTGGACATGCACCCGTCGGAGTCCGCCCGCTCGAAGGTGGTGCGCGTGGCCTCGCGCAGGAGACCGTCCAGGGTGCCGGGTTCCAGCACGGCGTCCGTGGTCAGCACCACGAGCATGGTGGCCAGCCCCGGGGCCAGCATGCCCGCCCCCTTGGCCATGCCGCCGATCGTGTAACCGTCCCCGCCGATCGCGTGGGTCTTCGGCACGGTGTCCGTGGTCATGATCGCCTCGGCCGAGGCCGGCCCCCCGTCGGCGGACAGGGCGTCGACGGCGTCCTGGACGCCGGTCAGCAGCCGGTCCATGGGCAGTCGCTCCCCGATCAGCCCGGTCGAGCACACCAGGACGTCTCCGGCGGAGACGCCCAGCAGCTCTGCCGCGCGCTCGGCCGTGGCATGGGTGTCCTGGAAGCCGGGTGCGCCCGTGCAGGCGTTCGCCCCGCCGGAGTTCAGCACCACGGCATCGGCCCGGCCGTCGCTGACGGCCTGCCGGGACCACTGCACCGGGGCGGCGGCCACGCGGTTGGTGGTGAAGACGGCGGCCGCGTGGCGGTCCGGACCCTCGTTGACGACGACGGCGACGTCCGGTCTCCCGGTCGACTTCAGTCCGGCGGCCACGCCGGACGCGCGGAAGCCGAGTGCACTGGTGACGCTCATGGTGCAACCCCCTGTTGGGTCAGGCCCGAGTCCTCCGGGAGGCCGAGGGCGAGGTTCATGGACTGGATGGCGCCTCCGGCGGTGCCCTTGGCGAGGTTGTCGAGGGCGGCGGTGACGATGACGCGTCCGGCGTGTTCGTCCACGGCCAACTGCATCACCACGTGGTTCGAGCCCAGGACCGAGCCGGTGGTCGGCCACTGGCCCTCCGGCAGCAGGTGCACGAAGGCCTCGTGGTCGTAGGCCCGCTGCCACGCCGCCCGGATCTGCTCGGCGGAGACCCCCGGACGGTAGCGTGCGGTGGCCGTGGCCAGGATCCCCCGGGGCATCGGCGCCAGGGTGGGGGTGAAGGAGATGGTGACGGGTTCCCCGGCGGCCTGGGACAGCCCCTGTTCGATCTCGGGGGTGTGGCGGTGGCCCCCGCCCACGCCGTAGGGGCTCATCGACCCCATGGCCTCGCTGCCCAGGAGGTGGGGCTTGAGCGACTTGCCGGCCCCGGAGGTCCCGGACGCGGCCACGATCACCACGTCCCGCGGCTCGAGCAGCCCCGCGGTGAACCCGGGGGCCAGGGCCAGCAGGGAGGTGGTGGGGTAGCAGCCCGGGACGGCGATCCTGGTGGCGCCGGTCAGCCGCTCCCGCTGTCCGGGCAGTTCGGGCAGGCCGTACGGCCAGGTCCCGGCGTGCCCGGAACCGTAGAACCGCTGCCAGGCCTCGGCGGACTCCAGCCGGTGGTCCGCCCCGGCGTCCACCACGAGGGTGCCCGGTGAGCGGGCCTCTAGTTCGGAGGCGATGCCGCCACTGGCCCCGTGCGGCAGGGCGAGGAAGACGACGTCATGCCCCGAGAGCACTTCGGCGGTGGTCTCCTGGAGCACCCGGTCGGCGAGCGCGTGCAGGTGCGGCTGCAGGGCACCGAGGCGTTCCCCGGCGTTCGAGTGGGCCGTGATGGCCCCGATCTCGACCTCGGGATGGCCCAGCAGCAGGCGCAGGACCTCTCCCCCGGCGTAGCCACTGGCTCCGGACACGGCGACTTTCAGGCTCATGCGCCCATGATAGGGGAAGTATGCAGACCTGCCAATATTTATGCAGACAGGGCCATCGTGGATCCGGACCCTCGCACCGGTCGGTGCCCACGACTACGGTGGGCACCATGACGGTGAACCCTGTGCCCACCACCCAGCACGCCATCCGCGTCGACGCCTCCGGCGGTCCCGAGGTCCTGCGCTGGACCGAGGTCCCCGTTCCCTCCCCCGCCTCCGGTCAGGTGCTCGTGCGCACCGCGGCAGCCGGCCTGAACTTCATCGAGACCTACCAGCGGTCCGGCGTCTACCGGATGCCGCACCCGTTCGTCCCGGGCTCGGAGGGATCGGGCACGGTCGTGGCCGTGGGCTCCGGCGTCGGGAACGGGGTCTCCGTCGGCGACCTCGTCGCCACCGCCGCCGGTTCGGGCACCTACGCCGAGTTCTTCACCGCACCGGCCGAGCAGCTCCTGCCGGTCCCGTCCGGCGTGGATCCCGTCACGGCGGCGGCGATCCCCCTGCAGGGGATGACCGCCCACTACCTGTGCCGCTCCACCTTCCCGGTGGAGACCGGGCACACGGTGCTGATCCATGCTGGGGCCGGGGGCGTCGGACTCCTGCTCACCCAGTTGTGCGTGTCCCTGGGCGCCACCGTGATCACCACCGCGTCCACGGACGAGAAGAAGGAGCTGTCCCGGCAGGCCGGTGCCAGCGAGGTCCTCGACTACTCCAGCTTCGCGGACCGGGTCCGCGAGCTCACCGGCGGTGAGGGCGTG
Source organism: uncultured Citricoccus sp. (assembly GCF_937871995.1). Classification (NCBI taxonomy): domain Bacteria; kingdom Bacillati; phylum Actinomycetota; class Actinomycetes; order Micrococcales; family Micrococcaceae; genus Citricoccus; species uncultured Citricoccus sp. The sequence goes on from NZ_CALMQR010000129.1 coordinate 19,427, forward strand.
CACGTGGTGTTCGACGGCGTCGGCAAGGACACCTTCGAGGAGTCCCTGCGGTCCCTGCGGGTCCGGGGCATGCTCGTGCTGTTCGGCGGCTCCTCGGGCCAGGTGCCTCCCTTCGACCTGCAGCGTCTCAACGCCGCCGGGTCACTGTTCGTCACGCGCCCGTCGCTGGCGTTCTACACCCGCACCGCCGAGGAGACCCGCTGGCGGGCCCGGGAGCTGTTCTCCGCGCTCGACGACGGCTCGCTGTCCTTCCGGGTGGGCGCCACCTACCCGCTGGCGGAGGCGGGCCGTGCCCATCAGGATCTGGAGGGGCGGAGGACCACGGGGAAGTCCCTGCTCCTGCCCCAGTGACACGCACCACCGGGCCGGTGGGGCGGAAACACGATAAACTGGCACGCATTCTTTTGTCGTTTCCCAGCATCCACCTCTGACGAGAGCAGGCCGAGCCCCGCCGTGTCCACGCACCAGCCCCAGTTGCCCGCCGCCGCCAAGGCTCCTCCGGTCCGCACCCTCGTGGACGTGCTCGTGTCCACCGCAGAACAGCACCCGGAGGCCCCGGCGCTCGACGACGGGGAGACCGTCCTGTCGTATGCCGAGCTGCTGGACGAGGTCAAGGCCACGGGGCGTGCCCTGCACGAGGCCGGCCTTGGCGCCGGGGACCGGATCGGCATCCGGATCCCCTCCGGCACGGTGGACCTCTACGTCTCCATCCTGGCCACGCTCTACATCGGTGCGGCCTACGTGCCCGTGGACGCCGATGACCCCGAGGAACGGGCGCGCCTGGTGTTCTCCGAGGCCCGGGTGGCCGCCATCCTCAGCGGCGGGGGCACGGTCCGGACCTCCTCGGCCCGGCCCAAGCCGTTCCCCGCAGCACGGCCGGCGGAGCCCGGAGACGACGCCTGGATCATCTTCACGTCCGGATCCACCGGCACCCCGAAGGGCGTCGCCGTCAGCCACCGCAGCGCGGCGGCCTTCGTGGACGCGGAGGCGCGGATCTTCCTTCCGGACGATCCCCTCGGCCCGGGCGACCGGGTGCTGGCCGGACTCTCCGTGGCGTTCGATGCCTCGTGTGAGGAGATGTGGCTGGCCTGGCGCTCCGGCGCCTGCCTGGTCCCCGCGCCCCGGTCACTGGTGCGCTCCGGCATGGACCTCGGGCCCTGGCTGGTGTCCCGGTCCATCAACGTGGTCTCCACCGTGCCCACCCTGGCCGCCCTGTGGCCCCCGGAGGCCCTGGAGAACGTCCGCCTGCTGATCTTCGGCGGCGAGGCCTGCCCGCCCGAGCTGGCGGCCCGCCTCGCCGAGGACGACCGGGAGCTGTGGAACACCTACGGCCCCACGGAGGCCACCGTCGTGGCCAGCGCCGCCCGGATGGACGGCACGGGCCCGGTGCGCATCGGCCTGCCCCTGGACGGCTGGGACCTGGCCGTCGTGGACCCGACCACCGGGATCCCCGTGGCCGAGGGCCAGACCGGTGAGCTGATCATCGGCGGCGTGGGCCTGGCCCGCTACCTGGACCCGGCCAAGGACGCCGAGAAGTACGCCCCGATGCCCACCCTTGGCTGGGACCGCGCCTACCGCTCCGGTGACCTCGTGGTGTGGGACCCGGAGGGCCTGCTGTTCGCCGGCCGGGCCGATGAACAGGTCAAGCTCGGCGGACGCCGCATCGAACTCGGCGAGATCGACGCCGCCCTGCAGTCCCTGCCCGGCGTCGCCGGCGGCGCGGCGGCCGTCCAGACGGCACCGGCCGGGACCCAGCTGCTCATCGGCTATCTGGCCATGTCACCGTCGGCCCCGGAACCCGACCTGAAGGCCTTCCGGACCCGGCTCGAGGCCGAGCTGCCCGGGGCGCTCGTGCCCCGGCTGGTGACCGTCGAGACCCTGCCGACCAAGACCTCCGGCAAGGTGGACCGCAAGGCACTGCCCTGGCCCCTGCCCGGCCAGGCCGGACAGGGCTCGGGGCATTCCGGGTCCGGACCGAACGCGGACCTGCCCGTGGACCCGGGGTCCCCCGGCGGCTGGGTGCTGTCCCAGTGGACCGAGGTGCTCGGCGTCGCCCCGGATGACCTGGACACCGACTTCTTCACCTCCGGCGGCGGATCGCTGGCCGCCGCCCAGCTCGTCTCCCGCCTGCGCGTCCGCTATCCCACCGTCACCGTGCGGGACATCTATGCGCACCCGCGGGCCGGTGCCCTGCTGGAGGCCGTCACCGGCAACGACGGCCGTCCGGTCGAGCCGGCCGAGCCGGTCGAACCGCGGCCCGTGGTCCGCACCACGCGCAAGGCCCAGGTCTTCCAGACCCTGATGGGCATCCCGCTGGTGATCCTCGTGGCCATGCGCTGGGTGGTGTACCTGGCCGCCGGGTCGAACCTGGCGGCCGGCTGGGGCATCCTGCCCGGGGCCCCCACCGTGTCCTGGTGGTGGATCCTGGCCGCCTGGCTGGTCTTCGTGGCCCCGCCGGGCCGCATGCTCATCTCGGTCGTGGCCGCCCGGTGGCTGCTGCGCGGGGTGATCCCGGGATCCTACCCGCGCTCCGGCAAGGTCCACCTGCGCCTCTGGCTCGCCCAGCACGTCTCCGACCTGGTGGACCCCGTCTCCCTGGGCGGAGCGCTCTGGGTGCCCACCTACGCCCGGCTGCTCGGTGCCCGGATCGGCAGGAACGTCGACCTGCACTCGGTGCCGCCCGTGACCGGCCTGCTCGAGCTCGGGGACGGCTCCTCCGTGGAGCCCGAGGTCGACCTGTCCGGATACTGGATCGACGGGGACGTCGTGCACATCGGCAGGATCAGCATCGGCCCGGACGCCGTGATCGGGTCCCGCTCCACGCTGATGCCCGGGGCCTCGATCGGCACGGGCGCCCGGGTCCAGCCCGGGTCCACCGTGTCCGGCCGCGTCAAGGACGGGCTCGACTACGCCGGGTCCCCGGCCCAGCGCCTGGGCAAGGCCAAGTACTCCGGGCCGAACATCGACCCGCCGCGGGCCACCGGCTGGCTCGCCCTGTCCGCCGTCGGGTCCGGGTTCGTGGCGCTGCTGCCGTTCGCCGCGGCCGCGCTGGCCGCCCTGCTGGGGCTGTGGTCGCTCACCTGGTGGCCCGACTGGCAGCCCGGTGGCGCCGGGGCGGCCCCCGAGACGCTCTTCGGCTCCGGCTGGCGCCTGCTGGCGGTCAGCCCCCTGCTCGCGATCGTGTGGTTCGGGCTGAACATGGCCTTCACCGTGGTCGTCGTCCGGTTGCTCTCGGTGGGCGTGAGCGAGGGCTACCACGCCGTGCGCTCGCGGGTCGGCTGGCAGCTCTGGGCCACCGAGCGGGTGATGGACACGGCGCGGGACCTGTTGTTCCCGCTCTATGCCTCCCGTTTCACCCCGGTGTGGCTGCGCTGGCTGGGCGCCGAGGTGGGCACCAACGTCGAGGCCTCGACCGTCATCCTGCAGCCCGCCCTGACCCAGATCGGGGATGACGCCTTCCTGGCGGACGACACGATGGTGGGTTCCTACGAGCTCCAGCGCGGCTGGATGTACGTGGGCCAGGCCCGGGTCGGCCGGAAGTCGTTCGTGGGCAACTCCGGCATGGTGGCCGCCGGCCGCAAGCTGTCCAGGAACTCCCTCGTGGCGGTACTGTCCGCCACGCCGAAGAAGACCAAGGCCGGCTCCTCCTGGCTCGGTTCCCCGCCCGTCCGGTTGCGACGGACCGAGGTCGAGGCCGAGGATGCCCTGACCTACGACCCCCCGGCCGCCCTCAAGCGCGCCCGCACCGGATGGGAACTGCTCCGCAGCATCCCGGTCTGGGTCTCCACCGTCATCGCCGTCCTCGTGGCCCTCGCCCTGGAGGGACTGGCCCAGCTCGGCGGTGGGGCCGCAGAGGGGGCCGGCCCGGGTGGCTGGTGGCTGCCCGTGCTGCTGGGCGGAGTGGTGCTGATGCTGGCCGGCGCGCTGGCCGCCGGGTCCTCGGTGCTTGCCAAGAAGGTCCTCGTCGGCCGGATCACTGCCGGCGAGCACCCGTTGTGGAGCTCGTTCATCTGGCGGAACGAGGTGGTGGACACGTTCATCGAGATGGTCTCCGCCCCCTGGTTCGGCCGGTTGTCCTCGGGAACGCCGTCACTCGTGTGGTGGCTGCGGGCACTGGGTGCGAGGATCGGCCACGGTGTGTGGTGTGAGTCCTACTGGCTCCCGGAGGCGGACCTGGTCACCCTGGGTGACTCCTCCACCGTCAACCGCGGCTGCGTGGTCCAGACCCACCTGTTCCACGACCGGGTGATGTCGATCGACACCGTCCGGCTCGGCGACGGCGCGACCCTGGGACCGAACTCCGTCATCCTCCCGGCCGCCTCGATCGGTGACGGCGGTACCGTGGGTGCCGGATCGCTGGTGATGCGCGGTGAGATGGTGCCGGGACACACCTGGTGGATCGGCAACCCGGTGGCACCGTGGAAGGGCCCGAAGGTGAAGGGCCTGGCCGCCGCGATCACGCGCCTGGAACGCCGGGAGGCCAAGGCGGCCCGGGCTGTTGCGGCGAGGGCCGCGAAGGCGCAGAAGGCCGCGGCCCGGACCGCCGCGGATCCATCAGACCGGCCCGCCCAGGACCACCCCCGAGACCGTCAGGAGCAGACCCACCCGTGAGTGACGTCAGACCGGCCATCCCCGATCCCTACCTCCCCGGATCGGGAACCCCGGACTACGGCGTCGGCCACTACGACCTCACCCTCGAGGTGAAGCTGGCCGCCAACCGGGTCTCGGGCACGGCGCGTCTCGAGGGCACCCTGCTGAACCGGGCCAAGAGGATCGAGCTGGACCTGCACGGCCTCTCGGCGACCCGGGTCACGGCGGTCTCCCGGGACCGTTCCGTGAAGGTCACCAAGTACGCCACGCGCAACAGCAGGCTCGTGATCGACCTGGCCTCGCCGCTGGACGCCGGCACTCCCCTGACCCTGCAGGTCACCTACTCGGGGGTCCCGCGGATGATGCACGGCACCTGGGGCGAGATCGGCTGGGAGGAACTGGAGGACGGCGTGCTGGTGGCCGGTCAGCCCAACGGGGCGTCCACCTGGTTCCCCTGCGTGGACCACCCCTCGGTGAAGTCGACCTACCACTTCACCATCAGCACCGACGCGGGTTACCTCCCGGTCTGCAACGGGTTGCCCACCGGGCACCGCCGCCGGTCCTCGCGCGAGGAATGGACCTGGGAGCTGCGCGAGCCTGCGCCCACCTACCTCGTCACGGTGCAGATCGGCCGGTACCAGCTGGTGGCCGTGCCCGAGCGGACCCCCGGCCGGCGCCCCGCCCCGGGGCCCGTCCGCGAGGCGGTCCAGGGCCTGCTGGACGGGCTGCTGCCCGGGCGGGACGAGAGGCAGCAGGATGGGCGCCACGAGGAGTGGCCGGACCACGCCGCGCCGGTCTTCCTGGCCGCCTCCGCGGCGCTGCAGGACCGCGCCCAGGCGGTGCTGGGCCTGCAGACGGAGATGATGGCCTGCTTCAGCTGGCACTTCGGCCCGTACCCCTTCGCCCGCTACACCGCCGTCGTCACGGACGACCCGCTCGAGATCCCCCTCGAGGCCGCCTCTCTGTCCATCTTCGGCTCGAACCACCTGACCGGGTCGTGGGCCGCCGAACGTCTCGTGGCCCATGAGCTGGCCCATCAGTGGTTCGGCAACGCCCTGACGCTGCGTCAGTGGAAGGACATCTGGCTCCACGAGGGCTTCGCCTGCTACAGCGAGTGGCTGTGGGGCGCCGAGTCCGGCCGCGGTGCCCTGTCCTCCTACGCCCGCACCGCCTGGCGGGGCCTGTCCGGTAAGGACCAGGACCTCGTGGTGGCCGACCCCGGCCCCGAGCTGATGTTCGACGACCGCATCTACAAGCGTGGCGCCATGGCCCTGTTCGCTCTGCGCCAGGATCTCGGCGAGGAGGTATTCGCGGAGCTGCTGCGCGCCTGGGTCCGCGAGCACCGGCATGCCACCGTGGACACCGCGATGTTCCTCGCCCACGCCGACCGGCACGCCGCGGCGGCGGGCCACCCCGCCGGGCACGCCTCCGAGGTGCTGCGCCCCTGGCTCTGCCAGCAGAGCCTGCCGCCCTTCCCCACGTCCCCGCGGCGCGGGACTTCGTAAGATGGATGCGTGAGCACTCAGGAACAACGCCGGCTGGCGGGCGCGTACATCCGCCAGCAACGCAAGCTGGCCGACATGTCCATGCGACAGGTCTCGGCCATGGTGGGGATATCGAACCCCTACCTGTCCCAGATCGAGCGCGGGCTGCGCGCCCCCTCCGAGGCCGTGGCCGCCGGGATCGCCACGGCACTGGGGGTGAACGTGCACGACCTCTACGGGCCGGGCGAGGGCGGCGGAACCGTCAGTGGCCTGGAGGCGGCCATCCAGGCCGCCAGCGAGCTCACCACGGCCCAGCGGGCCTCCCTGACGGAGATCTACCGGTCGTTCGTCCGCGCGAACGAGGGTGACGCCGGCCGGGACGCCGGCCCTGAGGGCGACGACCCGGCCGGCGCAGCCAGCCCGGGCTGAGAGCGCGTCAGTCGACGGAACCGGTGGGGACCGCCTGGGCGACCGAGACCTTCGTGGCGGCCTTGCGCGGTCCCCGCCGGGTGGGGCGCTTGTGGGTCGGCTCATCGGTCAGGACCTCGGGATCGTCCTCCGGCGTCCTGTTGGACAGGGCCCCCATCTCGGCGAAGATGACCTTCCAGTGGTTCTCCAGCGAGTCGCGGCCCATGAACAGGCCCAGGTGGCCGCTCTCGGAGGACTGACGGCCGATCCGATCGGCGGGGGTGGAGACGTGGTCCGCCAGTGCCCAGACCTGGTCCGCGGGGGTGATGTGGTCCGTCTGTCCGGCCATCAGGAACAGCGGGCACGAGATGTTGGCCAGGTCCACGATCTTGCCCTCGACCTCGAGCTGGCGCTTGGTCAGGGAGTTGCGCATGAACAGGTGCTCGACGACCCACAGGTAGAAGGCGCCGGGCAGGTCCTGGGTCCACTGGAACCAGTCCTCGAACTTGCGGTAGCGCTCCATGTGCTCGGGATCGCGCAGGTGGGTCGCCAGCTCGAGCACGCGGCTGACCTCCTGGTCCGGCTGCAGGGCCTTGAAGCCGTCCAGCAGGAACCGCCCCGGCAGGACGCCGTCATTGGCCTCCACGACCGAACGGTAGTACGACAGGTCACCCCTCGGGGTGAGGTGCTGGAGCCACTCATGGATCAGCGGCTCTCCCGCGTGGAAGTCGATCGGGGCGCCGGCGATGGCCAGCGTGTTCACCCGCTCCGGGTGCGTGGCCGCGAAGATCGTGGCCAGCCAGCCACCCTGGCAGTCACCGACGATGTTGACCTTGCCCCCCAGGAGGTCGGTGACCTCCCGCAACAGGGCCATGTAGTCGTCGATACCCGTGTCCTTGGTCTCCTGGGTGGCACCGATCCACTCGAGGACCAGGATCCGGGAACAGCCGTTGTCCCGGCCCGTGATGACCTGGCTCTGGGTGTCGGCGAAGTCGACGATGCTCGAGTCGTGGCCCGCCTGCGGCGGCAGGATCACCGTGGGCAGGATGTCCGCGGGCGCGTCCGCCGCGGAGAAGTCACGCAGGCGGGCAATGGGCCACTCGCGCAGGACCGTGTTCTGGTGGGCCCACGGCGGGCGGCGCCGGTCGGACATGGCGGACACCCACGTGACGAAGTCACCGGCCACGTCCAGCGGGGTCGCCCCTCGCTGCCAGGCGTCCCTCCAGTAGTCGAGGGCGAACTTGTTCAGTGCTGTCCAGGTGCCGAAGGTGCCGGAGATGAGGGAATCGGTGATGCCGGGGGTGGCGGGACGATGAGACGAGGTGTACACGGGGACTCCTTGGGAAACATGGCTCATGTGTCGTGCGGATGACGAGCGGGTGACGAGCGGGTGACGCGCGTCACTTGACGTTGAATCCTACGCGCCAGTACGGGATTGTCTATGGTCCAAACGTCGAACGGCCCCATCGTCTATGGTCCAGACGTCGAACGGCCCCGTCGAAACTCGACGGGGCCGTTCGTCAGCGCAGGATCGGCAGGACGCCGACCGGGTCACTTGAGCAGTTCGCGGGCAGCCTTGATCCAGGCGTTGGTGACTTCCTCCGAGAACTGGATCTGGGTGTTCGCGGTGTTCTTCATCCACTCGTTCTGGGAGGTGCCGGCGATCTGGCGCTGCATCTCGAAGAAGGACTTGGCGGCCTTCTCGTAGTTGTCGACAACGGTGCGGCTGCCGGCCTTGGTGGACTCGGCCACGGCGGAGTTGAACTCCTTCATGCGCTCGGTGTTCTCCTCGAAGCGCTTGGTGGCCTCCTCGGCCATGCGGTTGGCGTTGTCAGCGGCAGCGTTGGTGGCATTGGGGTTGGCAGCAGCCATGATGTCTCCTTGGGTTGATGTCGATGGCAGCGGTGGACCTGCCTGCGTTAACAAAGTTAGCAGGGTCTTGCTAACCTCTGCAAGCCGGTACTGCAGGCCACCGTCTCACATGTCCATGCCGCCGTTGACGCCCCAGATCTGCCCGGTGATGTAGGAGGACTTGTCGGCCACGAGGAAGTGCACCACGCGCGCGATCTCGTCGGGGTGGGCCAGCCGGGCCATGGGGATGTTGCCCTTGATCTTCTCCAGGACCTTCTCCGGGACCGCCTCGACCATCTCCGTGTTGACGTAGCCCGGAGTGACCGTGTTGACGGTGACGCCGATCGAGTCGTCGTTGAGCTTGCCGGCCCGCTGCAGGTGGAAGATCGCCTCCCGCGCCAGCGTCTTCGTCAGCCCGAACAGGCCGGACTTCGAGGCGGCGTAGTTGGCCTGCCCGATGTTGCCCATCTCGCCGATGATCGAGGACACGTTGACGATCCGTCCGGTGCCCCGTTCCAGCATGTGCTTCAGCGCGGCCTGGGCCATGTAGAACGTGCCGGAGAGGTTGACCTGGATGACGGCGTCCCAGTCGTCGTCCTCCATCTTCAGGACGGTCTTGTCACGGGTGATCCCGGCGTTGTTGACCAGGATGTCGAGCTTGCCGTGCTCGGCGACCACGGCGTCGATCGTCGCCCGGCAGTCATCGGCCTTGGCCACGTTGCCCTGGTGGATCGAGAACCGCCCCTCCGGGAAGGTCTCCTGCATCTCCCGGAGGAACTGCTCGGCGCGGCCCGTGTCACCGCCGTAGCCGAGGGCCACCGCGGCCCCCTGCTGCGCCAGGCTGCGGGCGATGGCGGCGCCGATGCCGCGCGTGCCGCCGGTGACGAGGGCCACGCGATCGGCCAGCTTGCTGCCGCGGACTCCGTTGGTCTGGTTCTGAGCTGTCAAGTGGCTCTCCTCCGGGGATGGGATGGTACGTCCGACAGTCAGTCGGAGCGGCGGTCCTGGCTGCGGGGTTCGAGCCAGTCACGGATGCGGGGCCAGATGTCCCCCTTGGCGCGGGAACCGGCCATCAGGCCGATGTGGCCACCGACCCCGTCGAGGTGGTCCACGTCCGGGCTCGTCAGGACGTCGAGCAGCGGCAGGGTCCCGTCACGGGGCGCGATGTGGTCCCTCGAGGCGGTCACGACCAGGATGGACTGCTGGATCCTGGACAGGTCCACCCGGTGCCCCCGCAGGCGGATGCGGCCGGTGGCCAGCCGGTTCTCCTTGTAGACCCAGGTCACCCACTGCCGGAAGGCGCGCATGGCGAAGTTCGGGTTGTCGGCCACCCACTTGGCCATCGGCTGGTACGAGGCCTTGTCCGCGGTGCCGTCCTGGACCTGGCGGAACAGCCGCAGCGGAGTCCCGATGTAATTCGGCACGGGCTTCAGCAACTTGTTCACCGTGTCCACGTACGCGCCCGGCAGGTACGCGGCGTGCTGCTCCAGCCAGTCGGTGTCGAGCTCCTCGTTGCCGAGCATGGCCTCGTAGGTGGAGTTGCTGGCGTCGAAGGGCATGGTCAGCGGGACCCAGTTGCGCACCGGGGCATCGGGAGTCACGGACAGGTACATTCCGCTGAGCGCCGCGCCGATGCACCAGCCGATCAGCGTGATCTCCTCGGCGCCGCTGCTGCGCCGTACCTCCCGGACGGCCCGGGGCAGGTAGGTCAGGGCGTAGTCCTCCAGGCCGGTGTCCGCGTCCTCCTCGTCCGCGTAGCCCCAGTCCACGAGGTAGACGTCGAAGCCCTCCGCCAGCAGGAACTCCACGAAGGAGTTGCCGGGCCGCAGGTCGAAGATGTCGGGCCGGTTGATCAGGGCGAACGTCAGCAGGATCGGCACCGGATGGGTGCGCCGATTGCTCCGGTACCGGTACAGGGTGGTCTTGCGGTAGGTCCACACCACGTCCTTGGGCGTGGCGCCCACGACCGCGTCCGGCGTCGTCAGCTGGATGTTCGAGTACTCCAGGAGCGTGGCGGGCAGGCGGAGCATGTCCCGGAACATCGACGCCACGCCGATCACTTCCCCTGGTCGGCGTCGCCGGTGGTGGACCGGGACGCGGCACCCGTGGACCGGGAGGTCCGGCGGGCGGGCCGGGCCGGGGCCGCGGCGTCGCGCTCGGCGGCCTCCTCCACGAGGGCGGCGTTGCGGCGGCGCTCCTCGGCCAGTTCGTCCTCGAGCCGCTCCACGCTCTCCAGGACCATCTCGAGCTTGTCCTCGTTGCGGGACAGCTGGCGGTGCAGGGAGGTGACGTCGGAGCGGCCGGCCAGCCGGGCGTTGCGGATCACCAGGTCCAGGGCGTCATTGCCGAGCCGGTGCAGGGCCACCAGGTTACCGGCGGTCTGGGAGAGCATGTGCCCGAAGGCCTTGGAGTTGACGACCTCCTCGAGCCCCGGCGAGGCCGCGGCGAGGACGTCGTCCAGGTACTGCCGGTACGGCCGGTCGGCGTTGTTGCCGGATGCTTCCGCCATAAGGTGTTCCTCCCACCGGCCCGGGCAGATCAGAGTGCCGCCGGCCGCATGTCAGTGTCCGTGGTCGTGGTCTGAGCACATCGTACACACAGGCCCCAGTGGGTCATGACGAGGGAGTTAACAAACCTGCTAACTACTTGGTGGTAGCACCACCACGGCACCGACCAGCCCCTCGGGCGCGGATCCCCCGGGCCAGTACGGGTCCGCCGAGACCACCGCCCCCGGCGCCCCCGGAACCGCCCACGTCAGCCCGGGGTCCTCGACGTCGGGATCATCGGGTCCCTCATCGGCGGGGACCAGCGGCACCCCCGCCGGATCACCCCGGAAGCCGGTCCCCCGGGCCTTGACCAGGGCCTCCTTCGCCGACCAGAGCCGTGCCCGCGCCAGGGGCCGGTCGGCGGGAGGCAAACCGGCGATGGCCGAGGCCTCGGCCACCGAGAAGCCGACGGCACCGAGCTCGTCCGCCGTCGCGAACGCCGAGGACCCCAGCTCCTCGATGTCCACGCCGATCCGCCATCCGTCCGCGACCAGGGCGGCGTCCAGCCAGGCCGTGGCGAGCCAGCCGCGGGACCGGCTGAAACTCACGGCCGGCAGCGCACGGGCCGGGTCCACGGCGTCCGGGCCGTGCCGGCGGAGCGCCAGCCTGCTGTACCGCAGGACCGGGGCTCCGTGCTCGGCGGACCCGCAGGCCGGGCAGCGGTGCTCCACCTCGAAGGTGCCCGGCCGGTGCCCCAGGGACACCGCCAGGTAGTCCAGGGCCTCGCGCCGCTGGTCACCGGCGCGAGGGCCGGTGACCACCACGTGCCACCCCGGCCCGGTCACGACGTCGACCCGCCCGGTTCAGCGCTGGACGGCGCCGTGGCGCTCGGCGGCCAGGGCTGTGGCCGCGGCGCGGGCCCCGGAGGCCTCGTCTGCGGTCAGGGTCCGGTCCGGGGCGCGGAACCGCAGCGAGAACGCCAGGGACTTCTGCCCCTCCGGCACGCCCGGTCCGGCATACACGTCGAACAGGGAGATGTCCTCCAGCAGCTCCCCGGCGCCCTCGCGCAGGGTGGCCAGCACCTCCGCGGCCACGGTGTCGGCCGGCACCACGAGTGCCACGTCCTGGCTGGTCGGGGGGAAGGTGGAGAGCGTCTGGGCCACCACCACGCCTGCGGCGGCCGCGATCAGCGCATCCAGGTCCAGCTCCAGGGCCACGGTCCGGGCCGGCAGGTCCGCGGACTCGAGCCACGTGGGCAGCAACTCGCCGGCCACCCCGACGACGGTGCCGTCACCGCCGGCCAGGGACAGCCGGGCGGTGCGTCCGGGGTGGAACGCCTGGTGATGGCCCTGGGTCACGGTCAGCTCCACGCCCAGGAGCGCCCCCACGTCCAGCGCGGTCCCGATCGCGTCCTGCCAGTCCCAGGCCCGCGGGGCGTGACCGGGCCCCGCGACCGAGTCGTGGCCGGTGAACACGGCCGCCACGTGGCGCGGCTGGTCGGGGATGCCCGCCTCGAGGCCGGCCAGCACCTCGTCGGCGGGCCGCGCCCCCAGCGGGGGGATCGAGGCGCTGCCCAGGTGCTCACCGGGCAGGAACACCGAACCGGACTCGTACAGGGCCAGGTCGCGGAAGCCGCGGGAGTGGTTGCGCCGGGCGATCTCCAGCAGGCCGGGCAGCAGTGAGGTGCGCAGGTAGCCGAACTCCGCGGAGATCGGGTTGGCCAGGTGCACCATGCGCTGGGCCTCGCCCTCCTCGGCGGTGGCGGACCCGAAGAACCGGTTCTGGGCCGCGGAGACGAAGGGGTAGGCCAGCACCTCGGTCAGACCGGCATCGGCCAGGCCCTGCAGCACGCGGCGGCGGTCCGCCTGGGGCCGGGTCAGCCCGCGCCCGGGAGGCGCCACCGGCACGGTGGAGGGGATCTCGTCGTAACCGACCAGCCGGCCGATCTCCTCGACCAGGTCCTCCCGGATCTCCAGGTCGGAGCGCCACGGCGGCGAGGTGACGGTGAAGACCGTCCCGGCGGCGCCGCCGTCGGGACCCGGCCGTGCCGCGGTGGTCTTCTCCACCGTGGCCCCCAGGTCCGTCAGGGTCCGCTCGATCTGCTCCTCGGTGTACTCCACACCCATCACGGCCGCGGGGAAGGATGCCGGCAGCTCGACGACGGTCGGCTCGGGCCGGGTGCCGACGTCCGTGATGCCCGGGCCGGGGGTCCCCCCGGCGAGCTCGACGAGCAGCTGGACGGCGCGCTCGGCGGCCTCGTCCGCGACCTCCCAGTCCACGCCGCGCTCGTTGCGCTTGGAGGCCTCGGAGGGCAACCGGTGCCGGCGGCGGGTCCGGCCCATGGACACCGGGTCGAAGTGCGCGGACTCGATCAGCACGGTGGTGGTGGCCTCGGAGACCTCGGTCTCCCCGCCGCCCATGACGCCGGCCAGGCCGATGGGCCCACGGTCGTCGGTGATCAGCAGGTCCTCCGCGGAGAGCGCGCGGTCCTTGCCGTCCAGCGTGGTCAGCCGCTCGCCCTCCTGGGCCCGGCGGACCACGATGTCACCCTGCAGGGTGTCGGCGTCGTAGAAGTGCAGCGGCTGGCCCAGCTCCCACATGACGTAGTTGGAGATGTCCACGGCCAGGGAGATCGACCGCATGCCGGCCAGGCGCAGGCGAGCGCTCATCCACGGCGGGGTCGGCCGGGTCGGGTCGATGCCCGTCACGGTGCGGGCCACGAAGCGGTCGCAGCCGGGCACCCCGTAGATGGGCGCCCGGTCCTCGAGGCGGACGGGGTAGCCGTCACCGTCGGCCTCCGGGGCGGTGACCAGGGAGGCCGGGTCCGTGAACGGGGTACCGGTGGCCAGGCTGTACTCCCGGGCCACGCCGCGGATGGAGAAGGCGTAGCCGCGGTCCGCCGTGACGTTGATCTCCGCGGCCTCGTCGCGCAGGTGCAGCAGGTCGAACACGTCGGTGCCGGCCTCGGGGTCGTTGCCGTGCTCCGGGGAGAAGCCGAGGGATGAGAGCACGATGATGCCGTCGTGGTCCTCGCCGAGGCCGAGCTCGCGGGCGGAGGCGATCATGCCGGCGGACACGTGCCCGTAGGTCTTGCGCGGGGAGATCCGGAAGTCCCCGGGCAGCACGGCCCCGGGCAGGGTGACGATGACCTTGTCCCCCACCTCGAAGTTGTCCGCGCCGCACACGATGCCCTGGACGCCGGAGGGGTCGATGCCCTCGCCGGACAGCGGCTGCGGCCGGCCCTCGGGGGCCACCCGGACCTGGCACCAGTTGATGGTCTTGCCGTTGGACTGCGGCTCGGGCACCTTCTCGAGCACCTCACCCACCACGATCGGTCCGGACATCCCGTCCAGCGGACGGTGGACGTCCTCCTCCTCGAGGCCGACCCTCACCAGGTCGGCCATGACGTCCTCGGCGGTGGCGTCCGCCGGGACCTGCGCGTACTCACGGAGCCATGACAGCGGGATGCGCATGGGTGATCAGATCTCCATTCCGAAGTGCTGGGAGAAGCGGACGTCGCCCTCGATCATGTCGTGCATGTCCGGGACCTCATTGCGGAACATCAGGGTGCGCTCGACGCCCATGCCGAAGGCGAAGCCCGAGTAGACCTCGGGGTCCAGGCCGGCGGCGCGCAGCAGGTTGGGGTGGACCATGCCGCAACCGCCCCATTCGATCCACTGCGGCCCGCCCTTGGCCCCGGGGTGCCAGATGTCCATCTCGGCACTGGGCTCGGTGAACGGGAAGAAGTTCGGGCGCAGCCGGATCCTCGCCTCCGGGCCGAACATCTGCCGGGCGAAGTACTCGAGGGTGCCCCGCAGGTCGGCCATCGTCAGACCCTTGTCCACGGCCAGTCCCTCGAACTGGTGGAACACCGGCGTGTGGGTGGCGTCGAGCTCATCGGTGCGGAAGGTCCGGCCGGGGCACAGCACGTACACCGGTGCACCGCGCCCGAGCATGGCGCGCATCTGCACCGGCGAGGTGTGGGTGCGCAGCACCAGGTGGGCCTCGGGCGGGTCCACGAAGAAGGTGTCCTGCATCTCGCGGGCCGGGTGGTCCGGCTTGAAGTTCAGGGCGTCGAAGTTGTACCACTCCGATTCCAGTTCCGGGCCCTCGGCGATCTCCCAGCCCATGCCGATGAAGATGTCCGAGACCCGCTCCTGCAGCACCGACAGCGGGTGGCGGGCGCCCACGCGACGACGGCGGACCGCCGCGGTGACGTCCACCGTCTCCTCGACGAGCAACCGGGCCGCGCGCTCCTCCTCCAGCACCTCGGTGCGGGCGGCGAGCGCGGACTCCATCGCCTTGCGGGCGCCGCCCATGAGCTTGCCGGCCGTGGACTTCTGGTCCTTGGGCAGCTTGCCGATGGAGCGGTTGGCCAGGGTGAGCGGCGCCTTCTCCCCCGTGTGGGCCAGGCGGGCGGCCTTGAGCTGGTCGAGGTCGGCGGCGGCGGAGAAGGCCTGGAGCGCGGCCTCCACGGCGGCGCCCACGGCCGTCTCGTCGGCCGGGGAGATCTCGGGTGCGACCTGCTCGGTGGTTCCGTCCGGCTGCTCGACCGGGGTCTCGGCCAGGTCCTGGGGGGTTTCCGTCATGGCGGGCAACGACCTTCATGCTGCGGTGGGTTCGGACACGGGGTGGGCCACTCGGGAAGAAGGCCCCGGCCAGTCTAGTGGACCGCCCCGGGCACCTAGGCTGGACGGCATGGCCGGTCACACTTCCCGACGCCGGCCGGTCCGGTCCGAAGACCGGGCCGGCCGGCTGCCCGGGCGTGGGCCGGACCGCCTCCCGGCGCGGTTGGCGCTGCGGCGGTGGTGGAACGCGATCAACCTGACGACGCCCCTGGGACTGGTCCTGGCCCTGGGCTCCGGGTGCTCCGTGCGGCGGGGACCGCTGGGGCTGGTCCTGGCCACCGGGTACCGGTGGCCGTTCCCGGACGGCGGGGCGTTCACGGTCGGCAACGTCGTCCTGTTCCGGGCCCGGACGGTCATCACCCCGCAACTGCTGGCCCATGAGTCCCGGCACGCCACCCAGTACGCCTGGTGCGCGGGGCTGCCGTTCCTGGTGCTGTACGCGGCGGCGGTCGGCTGGTCGCTGCTGCGCACCGGGGACACCGCCTCCCGCAACGTCTTCGAGCGCCGCGCGGGACTGGAGGCCGGCGGGTACCGCGAGCGCCCGGTGCGCTGGCCGCGCCGGCGCGCCTGACCTCACTCTCACCAGCACGGACGGCACCACGCGCCGGCCCCCGGGTTCCCACGCTCGTTCCTGACACCTTCCTTGCACCATGATTCGAACATGTGTTCTAATCGGTCCATGCGATGGGAAGCGCAGGCACTGCAGGCCGGGGACGGAACCGGTCAGGACGGCGACGGCACTCCGGCCGCGCCAGCCGCCCTGCTGCCGCTCTCCGGCCTGCAGCGTTCCATCTCCACCCCGGACTTCGCCGGGATCACCTTCCACGAGGTCGTGTCCAAGTCGGCCCTGAACCGGGTCCCGGACTCCTCGCCCATGCCGTTCCGGTGGACGGTCAACCCGTACCGGGGATGCACCCACGCCTGCCGCTACTGCTATGCGCGCAGCACCCACGAGTACCTCGACCTCGACCCGGGGGCCGACTTCGACCGGCAGATCGTGGTGAAGGTGAACACCCCCGAGCTGCTGCGCCGGGAACTGGGCCGCCCCGGATGGACACGAGAGCTGGTGGCGCTGGGCACCAACACCGACCCGTACCAGCGGGCCGAGGGCCGGTACCGGCTGATGCCCGGCATCATCACCGCCCTGGCGGACACCGGCACGCCGTTCTCCATCCTGACCAAGGGCACGCTGCTGGACCGTGACCTGGACCTGCTCTCCGCGGCCTCGCGTCAGGTGCCCGTGCAGGTGTCGGTGTCCCTGGCCATGCTCGATCCCGGCCTCGCACAGCAGGTCGAACCGGGGACGCCGAGCCCGGCGGCGCGCCTGCGGCTGATCGAGAGGCTGGCCTCGGCGGGGGCGGACGTCACGGTCATGGCCATGCCGTTGCTGCCCTGGCTGACGGACAGCGACCGGCAGGTGGAGGAGCTCATGGCGGCGTTGGCCGCTGCCGGGGCACGGTCGGTGCTGGCCGGTGCCCTGCACCTGCGGCCCGGGGCCCGTCAGTGGTACCTGGACTGGATCGCCCGTGACCATCCGGAACTGCTCGAGGGCTACCGCACCCTCTACGCCCGGGGTTCCTATGCGGCGCCCTCCTACCGGAAGGCCCTGGGCCGCCGCACCACCGCGGCCGCCCGCCGCCACGGCCTGGACCGCAGCGGCGCCCACCGGATCACCGCGGCGGACGGGGAGGGGTCGGCCAGGGCCACCGCGCGCGGGGTTCCCGGGCGGTCTTCCCAGCACTCTCCGCAGCACTCTCCGCAGCCGGCACTGTTCTGAGCCGGCACCCTCACGGTCCGTCCCGCAGCATCTCCACCAGCGCGTCGACGATCGGCCGGTCGGCCGGGATCCACTCCAGTTCCTGGAGCCGGTCCCGGTCCAGTGCGCGCCACTCGAGCAGGTCGTGGTCCTGCAGCGGACGCGCCTCGCCCCGCTCGATGACCGCCGTGAACACCCGCATCCTGGCCCCGTTGCCCAGCAGCCAGCCCTCGGGGTGAGCTGCCGCCACCTCGCGGTCCAGGCGGACGTCCACGCCCAATTCCTCCCGGACCTCCCTCCGCAGGGCGGACCGGGGGTCCTCTCCGGGCTCGACCTTGCCGCCCGGGAACTCCCAGAGGCCGGCCAGGCCCTCGGGCGAGCTGCGCCGTCCCACCAGCAGCCGGGTCGGACGGTCCAGCCGGTCCAGCACCGCGGCCCCCATGACGGGTCGGGGGCCTCGAGGTCGTGCTCCCGCCTCGGCAGCCGGGGTGGACGTGGACGTGAGTTCAGTCATGGTCCCGATCCTAGGCCGGTCGCGCGGAGGCCTGGCCCGTAGGCTGGAATGGTGCTCCCCACTGCCGCCGACCCCTCCGCCCCACCTGCCCGGCCCGCCCGGCCCCGCCGTATCCTGCCGGGAATCCTGGCGCTGGCCCTGGGCGGGTTCGCGATCGGCACCACCGAGTTCGCGATCATGGGGCTGCTGCCCCAGGCGGTGGCCGATCTCGAGGTCGACCTTCCCGCCGGCGGCATCCTGATCTCGGCCTACGCCCTGGGCGTCGTCGTCGGCGCGCCCCTGCTGGCGGCGGGCCTGGCCCGAGTGGACCGGAAGGTCTCGGCGCTCTCCCTCATGGCCATGTTCGTCATCGGCCATGCCGCGAGCCTGCTGGCACCGGACTTCGCCACCATGCTCGTGGCCCGCTTCATCTCGGGTCTCCCCCACGGCGCGTATTTCTCGGCCGCGGCCCTGGCGGCCGCTCACCTGGCGGGTCCGGCCCGCCGGGGCCAGGCCACCGCCTGGGTGATGGCGGGCCTGTCCGTGGCCAACCTGGTGGGCGTGCCCGTGGCCACCTGGCTCGGACAGAGTGCGGGCTGGCGGTGGATGTTCATCCTCACCGGAGTCTTCGGAACCGCGACGATCGCCGCCGTCGCCTGGCTGGTCCCGGCCATCCCGGCACCGGCCGGCACCTCGGTGCGCGGTGAACTGACCGCGCTGCGCTCCGGCGCACTGTGGCGGGCCGTGCTGGTGGGCACCATCGGGTTCGCGGGCATGTTCGCGCTGTACACCTACATCGCCCCGGTGTTCGTGGAGATCGGCGGACTGCCGGAGCGGCTGGTCCCGGTCATCATGGCCCTCTACGGACTCGGCATGGTGGCCGGCACCCTGCTGGGCGGGGCCTGGTCCGACCGGTCGGCCACCCGCACCCTGCAGTGGATGCTCGGGACCGTGGCCGTGGCCCTGGCCCTCTTCAGTGTCACCGCACCGTGGTGGGTGCTCTCGTTGGTCCCCCTGCTGGCCGCCGCCACCGCCGCCTCGGCCCTGGTCCCCTCCCTGCAGGTGCTGCTCGTGGACGCCGCCCCGCACGCGCCGCAGTTGTCCGGGGCCCTGAACCACTCGGCGCTCAACCTGGCCAATGCCATGGGCGCCTGGGTGGGTGCGGCGGTCATCTCCGCCGGTGCCGGGCTCCAGGTGCCGGCCGGTGCCGGGGCCGTCCTCGCCGCCGTCGGGTGCGTGCTGTCCCTGCTGCTGTTGCGTCCCCGATCCGCGGCAACCCCCAGCTGACGTGTGGCGATGCCGCACCGTGCGGGCCATGCAGTCCGCCGGCCCGGGGCACCGGCGATGGCCCGTCCGGTCCAGCCCGCCAACCGTGGACGGGCCCGTGCATCCCGGCTGACACTATCCCTGTCAGCGCACTGCACGGCGAGCACGAAGGGGACACATCATGAGCATCATCAGCTGGATCATCATGGGCCTGGTCGCAGGGGCGATCGCGCGCCTCATCCTCCCCGGCGACCAGGGAGGGGGCTGGCTGGGGGCGCTGGTCACCGGCATCCTGGGCGCCATGCTGGGAGGCTGGATCGGTGGCCTGCTGTTCGGCCTCGACCTGAACGAGAGCTTCTGGAGCTTCTGGACCTGGGTGTTCGCCATCATCGGTGGCATCATCGTGGCCTTCATCTGGCAGGCCATCACGCGCCGCCGCGGCAGCAGGGTCTGATTCCGGCACGTCGGCGGGACGACGAAGGGCGCCCCTCGGGGCGCCCTTCGTGCTGTCGCCGGCCGGGACGTCAGGACCGGTCCGCGTGCTGGGACATGGCCGAGGCGTAGAGGCACACGGTCGCCGCCGTGGCGACGTTCAGCGACTCCGCCCTGCCGTAGAGGGGCACCGCCACCCGTTCGGCGGCCAGGGACAGTTCCGCCGGTGACAATCCCTGGGCCTCGTTCCCGAACAGCCAGGCGGTGGGCCGCGCCAGCAGGCCCCGCGGAGGCCGGTCCAGGACCACGGTGCCGTACCCGTCCGCGGCCAGCAACTGGAGTCCGCGGCCGGACAGCAGCGCACCGGCCGCAGGCAGGTCCGCCCCGGTCACGACGGGCAGGTGGAACAGCGATCCGGCGGTGGAACGCACCACCTTGGGGTTGAACAGGTCCACCGAGCCGGCCGTGAACACCACGACGTCGGCCCCGGCGGCATCGGCCGCGCGCAGGATGGTCCCCGCATTGCCGGGGTCCTGGACCCGGCACAGGACGGCCGCCAAGCGCGGCTGGCCGGTGAGACCGGCGAGCACCGACTCCGCCGAGGACTCGGGGATCCGGCACACGGCCAAGACGTCCTGCCCGGTGACCGCGTCGCTCATGGCCGTCAGCACCTCGTCACTGGCCTGCCGCACCGGGACCCCCGCGCGGGCTGCCTCAGCTGCCAGGGCGGTCAGGTCCGGATGACGATCGGCCAGCCTCGTCGAGACGTACACCGCCTCCACGACGTCACCCGGTGCCCACTGGGGGGATCCGAGCAGGCCCAGGTGTGCGCGCAGCGCCTCGCGGGCCGGCTGGGGACCCTCGGCGAGGAACAACCCCTCCCGCTGACGCGACGAGCGCCCCGCCAGCCGTGCGACCCTGCGCACCCGGTCAGCCCGGGGGTTGGTCATCACGTCCTGGTCAGGGCGCTCGTTCATGGTGTCCTGTCGCGAGGGCGCGGGCGATGCCTCGCCCGGCGGACGGAGTCCGGAATGCCTACTTGGCGGCAACCGGGGCGTTGACGTCCGCGGGCAGGGCCGCGCGGGCCGCGGTCACCAGGGTGGCGAAGGCGGCGGCGTCGGACACGGCCAGCTCGGCGAGCATGCGGCGGTCCACCTCGATGCCGGCCAGCTTCAGGCCCTGCATGAAGCGGTTGTAGGTCATGCCGTTGGCGCGGGAGGCGGCGTTGATGCGGGTGATCCACAGCCGGCGGAAGTCGCCCTTGCGCTTCTTGCGGTGCTGGTAGTTGTAGACATACGAGTGCAGCAGCTGTTCCTTGGCCTTGCGGTAAAGGCGGGAACGCTGACCGCGGTAACCGGAGGCGCGGTCAAGGACCACCCGGCGCTTCTTGTGGGCATTGACTGCCCGCTTCACACGTGCCACGTGCGTACTCCTTCGAAATCGATGCCGTCCGCGGGACGCTCCGCGCGGCGGCTGGCTGGATTGCGGCCCTCAGGCCACGGGGATTCTCAGATGCCGAGCATCCGCTTGATGGTCTTGACGCTGGACTTCGAGACCAGCTGGTCGCTGGCCAGACGGCGCGTCAGCGTGGAGGGCTTGTGCTCCAGGTAGTGGCGGCGGTTGGCCTGCTGACGCATCAGCTTGCCGGAACCGGTCACGCGGAAGCGCTTCTTGGCTCCGCTGTGGGTCTTCATCTTCGGCATGGCTGCCGTTCTCCTTCGTGTTGGCTGCCCGCCGGGGCGGGACAGTGCTGCATGGGCCCCGCCGTGCACGGGGCCGATCTGGACGGTCCGGGGATGCCGGACCGAAGGTGTGATGCCGGCCTTACTTCCTGCCGCCCGGCTTGGGGCCGGGCTTCGGGGCCGCACCGGGCTTGGGGGCCGGCTTCGGCATCGACGGCTTGGGCGCCGGCTTGGCCGCTGCCGGAGTTGCCGCCGGCTTGGCTGCCGGAGCCGCTGCGGGCTTGGCCGCAGCCGGCCTGGTCTCCGCCGGAGCCGTCGCGGGCTTGGCCGCAGCCGGCTTGGTCTCCGCCGGAGCCGTCGCGGGCTTGGCCGCAGCCGGCTTCGTTTCCGTCGAAGCCGTCGCGGGCTTGGCCGCAGCCGGCTTGGTCTCCGCCGGAGCGGACACGGGCTTGGCCTCCTCCGTCACAGCAGGAGCTGACACCGGAGTGGTCTCCGCCGGCGCGGCCGCCGGTGCCGCCGCAGCCGAACCGGCCTGGGCCATCTTCTTCAGCTGCTCGGGCATCGCGTCCGACATGGAGCTGGACAGCGGGGCGGACGAGGTGTCCTCCGCGACCTTGGACTTGGCCTCCCGGGCCGCGACGTCACGGCGCGAACCGACGCGCTCGGGCTTGGTGGTGTCCTGCTGGCTCTTCCGGGCCTCGGCGCGGGCCTCGGCCTTGTTCTTCACCGGCCCGACCACCATGACCATGTTGCGGCCGTCCTGACGGGGGGTCGACTCGACGCTGCCGACATCGGCGACGTCGGACGCGAACTTCTCGAGCAGGCGGATGCCCAGCTCCGGGCGCTGCTGCTCGCGTCCGCGGAACTGGATCATGGCCTTGACCTTGTCCCCCGCGGTGAGGAACTTCCGGGCGTGGCCGACCTTGGTCTCGTAGTCGTGGGTGTCGATCTTCAGGCGGAAGCGGACTTCCTTCAACACCGTGTTCGTCTGGTTCTTCCGCGCCTCACGGGCCTTGACGGCGGCCTCGTACTTCCACTTGCCGAAGTCCATGAGCTTGCAGACCGGCGGCTTCGCCGTCGGGGCCACCTCAACGAGGTCCAGATCGGCCTCAGTGGCAAGTCGCAGCGCATCCTCGATGCGCACAATTCCGACCTGCTCGCCCTGGGGGCCGACCAGGCGCACCTCGGGCACGCGGATCCGTTCGTTGATTCTCGGCTCGCTAATCTTGCAACTCCTGTGGTCTGGGTTCTTCGGGTTCGGGGCCGCTGTCCCGGGTGCGGTCCCCTGCGCCGGGCCCGGAGACGACTAAGGCCTCCGTGCTCAACGCAGACGGAGGCCGAGGCCAGCGGAGTACTCCGCCGACCGAACGGTGCGACAACCCTCACGGGACTGCCGGACCGGTAACCCGGCAACTCGGCCCGGAATCCGGGCTTCCTGCTGACGCGGGTGGGAGATGGCCTCCACTTCGATGGCTGGTGACCGTGGTCCATTCCACAGGGGAATGGCCAGCGGACCAGCTGGTCTGTGACAAGCTTACCAGCATGAACGATGCACAGCAGAATCCCTCCCCGTCCGGCGAGCCGGTGGCCGACCGGGTCCGGGAGATCCACGAGGTCCCGGCGGTGGAGATCATCAACACCACGGCCGTCCACTTCATGACCGCGGCGGCCGTGAAGGTCGGCCTGGCCGACCGTGAGGACGCCCAGGAGCTCATCGACCTGGACGAGGCCCGCAAGCTCATCACCGCCCTGGCCGGCCTCGTCACCGCCGCCGCCCCGGAGATCGGCAGCCAGCACGCCGGCCCGTTGCGCGACGGCCTGCGCTCCCTGCAGCTGGCCTTCCGCGAGGCCTCGCCGTTCCCGGACGCGCCGGGCAAGGGCCCGGGCGAGAAGTACACCGGCGCGGTGAACTGACCGCCGGTCCGCACACGCCCTCCAGACCCCGTTACCCCACCGGGCCCGGCGCCTCCAGCAGAGGACGCCGGGCCCGGCCCGTTCCGGCCTCGAGGACCCGAGCGGCCCGGGTGCCCCGGGCACGGCCGGACGGTCAGGAGGGCAGTCCGGCCAGGTAGGAGGCCACCTGCCGGGAGAACATGAGCACCAGGGCCACCGCGGCCGGCAACAGGAACACGGCGCCCATGGGCACGTTCCCGGCCGAGAAGAAGCTGATGGACAGGATGACGGCGAACATCTCGATGACCACGGTGGCCGCCCGGACCCACGGCCTGCCGCGCCACACGCCCAGGCCCACGGCTCCGATCCAGAACCCGGCGGCGACCATGAGGACGACGAGGAATACCTGGGCGCCCAGGTTCAGGGACCCGGTCCCGACCTGCACCCCGAACCCGGCAGCCGCCACCAGCACTCCGAGGGCCTGCAACAGCAGCACCAGGGCCACCGCCACCACGGCCGGGGGTCGGGGACCCTGCCGACTCTGCGTACTCACGTGCTCGTGCCGTCCTTCCGTCGTTGCCCTGTCCTCGACCTGATCCGCCCGCTGCCTCTTCCCAATCCGGCACCGGAATGGATCCCGTCACCCTTGACAGTGCCGCGCAGGGGCCGGAATAGTCGGTCCCGTCGGGACCCGGCTTGTGATCAACACCTCAGGATATCCGCCGTCCAATCCGCCGTACCCCTTGTTTACGTGCAATGTACATGAAAAGATATTTCACGAGTTCAGCGGGGGTCGTTGCTACGGCCCTTTTTTCTTTGCCGTCGTACGGATGGCGACGACCAGCCCCGCAGACGGACGATCGTCCGTTTCGACAGACGTAGGACGCGTCGGGTCGCAGTGTGCCCGGCAGAAGAGGAGTATCGATCAGCATGGATTGGCGTAGCCGGGCAGCGTGCCTGGACAAGGACCCGGAACTGTTCTTCCCCGTGGGGAACACTGGACCGGCACTGCTCCAGATCGAGGAAGCCAAGGCGGTCTGCCGTACGTGCGAAGTAGTCGACACCTGCCTGCAGTGGGCCATCGAGTCCGGCCAGGACTCCGGGGTCTGGGGCGGCATGAGCGAGGACGAGCGCCGGGCGCTGAAGCGTCGCGCCGCCCGCGCCCGTCGGGCCTCCTGAGGCTCCGACCACCCTGTGGGGCCTCCGGCCCCACCCCAGCCCCTGAAACCCCGGCCTGCCCAGCAGGCCGGGGTTTCAGCGTTCCGGGACCGGGGCCAGGATCACGACCTCCGTGCCTCCGTCCGGACGCCGGTGCCAGTCGATCGTCCCGCGGAGGTCCCCGGCCACCAGCGTCCGGACGATCTGCAGCCCCAGGCCGGCATCCTGTCCCGGTTCCGGCACGACGCCGGCCCCGCCCGGAGCCGCCGGGGACTCCGGGCCGGCGTCGGGCCCGGAGGACGGATCCGACGAGCCGCTGTCCCACAGCCGGACCTCCAGCCGCTCCCCCGCGGGCACGTGCGAGCGCCGCGCGGACAGGCCCACGTGCCCGCCCTCGGGGCGGGTGCCGTGCTCCACGGCATTGGTGGCCAGCTCGTTGATGACCAGGGCCAGGGGCGTGGCCAGGTCACTGGGCAGGTGGCCGAACCCGCCGGAGTACTCGGTGGTGACGGGCCGGCCGTCGCCGGCGACCTCCACGGCCAGGCGGAACTGGCGACCCAGCAGGGCATCCATGTCCACCTGCCCGTCCAGGCCGTGGGAGAGCGTCTCGTGCACCAGCGCGATCGTGTCCACCCGGCGCATCGCCTGTTCCAGCCCGCGCTTGGCCTCGGGCGAGGTCATCCTGCGGGACTGCATGCGCAACAGTGAGCCGACGGTCTGCAGGTTGTTCTTCACCCGGTGGTGGATCTCCCGGATCGTGGCGTCCTTGCCCACCAGCTGCTGCTCACGACGGCGCAGCTCCGTGACATCGCGCAGCAGGACCAGCGCCCCGATGCGCTCGTCCCGCTCCCTCAGCGGCACCGTCCTCAGGGTCAGGCTCACCGCCCGGACCTGCAACTCCGCGCGGGCGGTCGCCTTGCCCGTGAGGACCAGGGGAAGGGACTCGTCCACGGGGCGGCGCTCGTCCTGCAGGTCGGTGACGACCCGGGCCAGGGACCTCCCCTCCAGGGGGTCGGTCTCCCCCAGCCGGCGGAAGGCCGAGACGGCGTTGGGCGTGGCGAAGTCCACCCGGCCGTCCGTGGTCAGCAGCAGCAGGCCGTCGCCCACACGCGGCGAGCCGCGGTGCGGCCCGCCGACCGGGTCGTCCGGATCCGGCCACTGGCCCCGGGACACCATCTCCAGCAGTCGGTGGGCACTCTCTCGGTAGACGAGCTCGAGCCGGGAGGGGGTGCGCTGTCCGGTCAGGTTCTGGTGCACGGTCAGCACGCCGATGGTCCTGCCCTCACGCACCACGGGCCACACCGTGACCCGCATCGAACTGTCCGGCGCGTAGACCGAGGGCGCGGTGACCGTGGGCTCCCCGGTCTGCCACGCGTGGTCCACGAGGGACCTCAGGTCCGCGCGCACCCTGCTGCCCACGATGTCCCGGTGCAGCGCGGTCTGCGAGGTGAAGGGCCGGGCCTGGGCCAGGGCGACGAAACCACGATCGGGCTCCTCCGGCCCGGTGACCGGGTACCAGAGCACCAGGTCGCCGAAGGACAGGTCCGCCAGCAGCTGCCAGTCGGCGACCACGGCCTGCAGCCGGTCGACGTCTCCGTCCCGGAGGTCCGGATCGTCCTCGAGCGGTGCGGTCAGCAGGGACATCGGAACCCTACTGGGCCGTCACCGCGCGCAACTGGCGCAGCGCCACGGACAGCGAGGCCAGGTCATCGGTCCCGGCCTCGCGGATCTCGTCCAGGAAACCCTCGGCCCGCGTGAGGCTGGTCGAGCGGTCCTCGGCCCACTGGGACACGAGTTCGTCGACGGTGTCTCCCCTGCCGTCCAGGATGTCGGAGCAGAAGCTGACCAGCAGGCCGTACAGGTCATCGCGCAGCGCGGCCCGGGCCAGCGCGCGCCACCGCCCGTCACGCGGCAGGCCGGTGATGCGGTTGAGCACCGGATCCACGTCGAACCAGTCGTAGAGGCGGTAGTAGACCTCGGCCACGGAGCGCGGGTCGCGCCCCGTCTTCCGGGCCAGCCGCACCACGTCGAGCAGCCCGTAGGACTCGAACTGGTAGGCCCGTCGGCTGGCCAGGTCCTCCGGAAGGCCCATCTCCAGGGCCTCGTCACGCCACTGCTCGTAGCGCTCGGCGTCCTGGCCCCGGAGGATCTGCGGCAGGTCCGCCGCCAGTGCCTGGACATCGTCCCGGAAGTACTCCACCCCCGAGCTGATGCTGGCGCCGCTGCGCGTGCGGTGGTTGACGAACCAGCGCACGGCGCGGTCCAGCACGCGCCGGGCGTCGAGGTAGACGCGGCCCTTGGCCTCCCCAGACACGGACGCAGGCAGCGCCGAGATCGCGTCGAGGAACGGGCCGAAGCCGTAGATCTCCTTGATCGCGACGTAGGCGTGCACCACCGCGGGGGCGTCCGCCCCGGTCTCCTCCATGGCGCGGAAGACGAACGTGGTGCCGCCGGTGTTGACGACGTCGTTGGCGACCACGGTGGCGATGATCTCCCGGCGCAGCGGGTGCTGCTGGATCTGTCCGGCGAACCGCTCCCGGAGCTGCGTCGGGAAGTAGGCGTCCAGCGTGCGGTCGAACCAGGGGTCGTCCGGCAGTGCCGAGTCCAGCAGGACGGCCGAGAGGTTCGTCTTGGCGTAGGCGGCGAGCACGGACAGTTCCGGGGTCGTCAGGGATGCCCCGTCCTGCTGGCGACGTTCGAGCTCCGCGTCATCGGGCAGGAACTCCAGCGCCCGGTCCAGGTCCCCGTGCGCCTCCAGCCAGTGGATGTGCCGCTCGAAGCTGGGCAGCCACTCGGAGACCTTCTGGGAGTCGTTGCGCAACAGCCTGTTCTGGTCGACGTTGGTCTGCAGCACCAGGCGGGCGACCTCCTCCGTCATCGACTCGAGCAGCGCGGCGCGCTCCTGCGCCTCCAGGGCTCCGGTGGAGACCAGCTGGTCCACGAGGATCTTGATGTTCACCTCGTGGTCGGAGCAGTCCACGCCGGCGGAGTTGTCGATGGCGTCGGTGTTGATCTGCACCCCGGCCAGGGCCGCCTCGATCCGGCCCCGCTGGGTGAAGCCCAGGTTCCCGCCCTCACCCACCACGCGGACCCGGAGGTCGGCGCCGTTGATGCGGATCGCGTTGTTGGCCCGGTCCCCGACCTCCGCGTGGTCCTCGTCCGCGGCCTTGACGTACGTGCCGATGCCGCCGTTGTACAACAGGTCCACCGGTGCCTTCAGGATGGCCTGGATCAGCTCCGCCGGCGTCAGCTCGGTGGTGTCCGCGGGCAGGCCCAGCCGGGCCCGCACCTGCTCGGAGACGGGGATGGACTTGGCGGAGCGGTCGTAGACGCCACCTCCCTCACTGATGAGGGAGCGGTCGTAGTCGGACCAGGAGGAGCGGGGCAGCTCGAAGAGCCGGCGGCGTTCGGCGAAGGAGGCCGCGGCGTCGGGGTCCGGGTCGAGGAAGACGTGCAGGTGGTTGAACGCGGCCACGAGCCGGATGTGCTCGGACAGCAGCATGCCGTTGCCGAACACGTCACCGGACATGTCCCCGATGCCGATCACCGTGAAGTCCTGGGCCTGGGTGTCATGGCCGATCGAGGCGAAGTGGCTCTTGACCGACTCCCAGGCACCGCGGGCCGTGATGCCCATGGCCTTGTGGTCGTAGCCCACCGATCCGCCCGAGGCGAAGGCGTCACCGAGCCAGTGACCGTAGTCGGCGGAGATCTCGTTGGCGGTGTCGGAGAAGGACGCCGTGCCCTTGTCCGCGGCCACCACCAGGTAGGCGTCGTCACCGTCGTAGCGCACGATGTCCCCGCGCACCGAGAACACCGTGCCCTCGCCGGAGCGCTCCTGCTGGTCGGTGATGTCGAGCAGGGCGCGGATGAAGGTGCGGTAGGCGTCCTTCCCGGCCTCCATCCAGGCGCCGCGATCGGCGGCGGGGTCGGGCAGCCTCTTGGCGTAGAACCCGCCCTTGGCGCCGGTGGGGACGATCACGGCGTTCTTGACCTGCTGGGCCTTCACGAGCCCGAGCACCTCGGTGCGGAAGTCCTCCCGGCGGTCGGACCAGCGCAGCCCGCCACGCGCGATCGGCCCGAAGCGCAGGTGGACGCCCTCGACGTCGGGGGCGTACACCCAGATCTCCCGGGCCGGCCGCGGCTGGGGCGCGAACGGGATCTGCTCCGTGGCGATCTTGAAGCTCAGCCGGCGGTGCCCCTGGAAGAAACTGGTCCGCTGGGTCGCCTGCATGACGGTGAGGAAGCCCTGCAGGACGCGTTCGGCGTCGAGCGTCGAGACGGCGTCCAGGGCGTTCTCGGCGCGTTCACGGACGTCCTCCATGGCCTGGCGCCGGGCCGGGCCGGCGGTGGCGCCGTCGTCGTCCGTGGCCGCGGGCAGCGAGGGATCGAAGCGGGTGTAGAAGTACTCCACCAGCAGGGACGTCATCTCCGGGTGGGTCAGGAGGGAGTCGGCCATGAAGGTCAGGGAGTACTGGACGCCGAGCTGGCGCAGGTACTTGGCGTACGCCCGGAGCATGGTGACGGTGCGGCTGGGCAGCTCCTGGAACAGGACCAGCCGGTCCAGCGCGTCGGACTCGGCGGATCCCGTCGCCGTGGCCACCACCGCGTCCTCGAGCAGTCGGGCGGAGACATCGTTCTCCGTGCCCTCGGGATAGCCCAGTCCGAAGTCGTAGAGGTAGAACTTGCGCCCGTCGGCCGGCTCGACCTCGAAGGGGCGCTCATCGATCACGGACAGACCGAGGTTCTGCAATACCGGCAGCACCTCCGTGAGCGTCCGGGGCCGGTCGGAGTACAGCTTCATCCGGCCCACGGTGATGCCCTCGACCTCCTCCTCCGCCTTGCGGGACCTCTCGTCGCGGTCCTCCGGCACCACGTGCACCACCGGTTCGCCGTCCCCCGGCAGGCTCGAGAACCGGCCGATGTCCTCCAGGGCGTCGTCGATCTCGTAGGCCACCCGATAGGCGGGCGGGAACGCCTCGTCCCAGAGCCGGGCGGTGTCCACGCCGCTGTCCTCGCCGAAGGCCTCGATCGCCTTCTCGTCCACGCCCTCCTTCCAGGAGCGCACCGCGTCGACCAGGAGCTGCTCCAGCTCCTTGGCATCCACCGGTTCACTGCGCTCGCGCTCGCGCGGCAGCCGGACGCGGAAGTAGAGCCGGGCCAGCACGGACTCGGTCAGCCGCACCTGGAAGTCGAGGGACTCCCCCCCGAGCGTCTCCAGCAGCACGTCCTGGATCCGGCCGCGCACGGCGGTGTTGTACCGGTCACGGGGCAGGAACACGAGGGCGTTCATGAACCGCCCGTAGGTGTCCGGGCGCAGGAACAACCGGGTCCGGCGCCGTTCCTGCAGCTGCAGGATCTGCCGGCAGGTCTCCCACAGTTCCTCCACGTCCACCTGGAACAGCTCGTCGCGCGGGTGGGTCTCCAGGATCTGCTGGAGCTCGGCGCCCGAGTGGGAGTCCCGCGGGAACCCGGACAGGGCCAGCACCGCGGCCACCTTGTCCCGGATCAGCGGGATGTCCTCCACGGAGGTCGTGTACGCCTTGGGGTCCCAGAGGCCGATGAAGCGCCGCTCGCCGGTGACCCGGCCGTCCGCGCCGTAGGTCTTCACGGCCACGTAGTCCATGTAGGCGGCCCGCTGCACCCGGGAGCGGGAGTTGGCCTTGGTGATGATCAGCGGGTTGGGGCGCTCGATCTGGTTGCGGCCGGCGATGGACAGCGGTGCCGGGGGCGCACTGGGCCGGTGCCGCAGGATCCCCAGGCCGGTGTCCTCCAGAGCGACCAGCACCTGCCCGTTGTCCCCGCTCTGCAGCAGGTACTCGCGGTAGCCGGTGAAGGTGAAGTGGCCGTCCTCCATCCAGTTCAGCAGTTCGGTGCTCTGGCGCACGCCCTGGACGCTCGGCGGGGCATCGTGGGCCAGGGCCCGGGCCGCCGTGAAGGCCGCCGAGCGCATGCGGTCGGTGTCGGCGATGGCCGCCCGCACGTCCGCGAGCACCTCCTCGAGACCGTGCTCGAGGTCCGCCGCCTGGTCCTCCGTCAGCGGTCCCACGGTCTGGATCCCGATCCAGGACTCGACGACGGCCCGGGCGCCCTCACCGGCCATGAGCGGGCCGAGGTCGGCGAGCGCCGCGGTCGTGTCACCGCTGGCGGTACCGGACTGGGTGGGGACGCGGTGCACCGCCAGCAGCCGTCCGCTCTCCTGGTCCCGGTGGGTGATGACCGTGGGATGGGCCACGATGCGGATGGCGTGGCCCTGCCGGGTCAGCTCCGAGGTGACGGAATCGACCAGGTAGGACATGTCGTCGTGAACGATCTGCACGAGCGCGTACTGACGCATGGGCGTCACCTTCACGACCGCGTCCCGCAGTCCCTTGCCGGCAGCCAGGTCCACGTGCGTGGTCACCAGCGCCTGGCGGGTCCTCGGGTCCAGTTCGGCCTGATCCGCCTCGGAGACGTGCTCGAAGTAGGCATCGAACAGCGGGGCGGGGTCGATCTGGCGCTCCGGGGTGGTGGAGTCGTGCTGATCGGTCCACAGGGGAGTCGACGATGACATGTGGTGGTGTCCTCTTCCATCGCTTCAACGGCTCCGGGCACCGGGGCGTCCGGAGGCAGTGGAACGTCCTTGGTCCACTGGCTCCGAGCCTAGTGGCCCACGTCTCAAAGCGTTAACGGGCCGCGCCGAGCAGTCGCCGGGGAACCGGCAGGCGCCGTGCACGGCCCTCGGCCGGTTCCTGCGGCGTCCCCGCGAGCGCGGACAGGGCCCGCCGCAGCGCCGACTTCGGCGCGGCCTCCGCGAGCACCTGGCCGCCCAGCAGTGCCCGGTCCAGGGCCTTGCGGTCCCACGGGAGGAAGGCGGACACCGTCCTGTCCCCGGCGAAGTGTTCGAGGACGCTGCGGACCTGGGACCTCGGCGCCACGCCGGACGCCTCGGCCCGCAGCTGGTTGACCACGATCTCCACGACGGCGCCGGCCGCCGTCTCGGCCTGGTCGAGCTCGTCGAGGGCCCGGACCAGGCGCGGCAGTCCCACCGGGTCACCGGCGCCCACGGCCAGGATCCGGTCGGCGGCGGCGAGCCCCGCGAGGGTGGCGGCATTACGCTGCGGCGCGGGGATGTCGAAGCTGAGTTCCTCGTCCTGCTCCAGGCTGAAGCCACAGTCGATCACGACCTCCTCCCACCCCTCGGCGGCCGCGGTCAGGACGGCGTCGAGGGCGGACCGGCGCAGTTCGGGCCACCGGTCGGAGCGGGTCAGTCCCGTCAGGACCTGGAGCGTGGCCCCGGCCACGCGCGCACGGAGGGCGCAGCGGCCGACCCCCTCCGCGCTGATTTCACCCTGGTCCGCCAGTCGGCAGGCCTGGGCGATACCGGCCGATTCGTCCAGCAGTCCCAGAAGCACCCCGGCGGACGCGGCGTAGGTGTCCAGGTCGACCAGCAGGGTACGGCGTCCGGCCAGCGCCAGTTCGACGGAGAGGTTCACGGCCACGGTCGTGCGGCCCGGGCTGCCCGCAGGCCCCCAGACGGCCGTCGTCCGGGTGGGGCGGGCTCCGGCCTCGGAATCCGTCAGGACATCCGCCGGTGGGACCGGGACCGCGACCGGTGCGGCCGATCGGGCCCCAGACCGGTCACCGTCGTCATCGTCCTCGCCGCTGGCCGGGATCCACTCCCCCGATGACACCGGGGCCGCAGCGCTGTCCTGGCCCGCGCCGGGGTCGACGGCCCCGGCGCGGGCCGGGTACCCGGTGCGGCGGACCCGGACGAACCGGTCCGCACGATGGCCCCAGCCGCCCGGCGGCCGGGTCGCTCCGTCGCGCCGGGCGGTCGGTCGTCATGGTCGGAGGAACCGACGGGCAGTGGGTGACGCGCCGCCGCCACCGCCTCCTGCAGCAGTGCGGCAAGGTCGGAGGGCGGTGTCTCCGGGGGCACGGCGACGACGCCGAGGTGTCCGAGGCGTTCGCGTTCAGCGGCGACGTCGCTGAGTGCCACCACCGCCACTCGGCGTCCGCGGGCGTCGGCGGCGACGGAGTCCAAGAAGGTCAGCGTGAGCTGTCCCGTGTCCCCGGCCACGAGCAGGACGTCCGCGAGTCCGGATCGTGCCACGGAGATCAGTTCCGCCAGGCTCTCGCAGCGCCGGATGACCGTGACCGGCCCGCGCAGCCGTTCCAGCCCGGAGACGTGGTCGTGCCCCGGCATGATGGTGGTGGCGACCGAGACCTTGCGCATCCGGTGCCCCTACCGCCCGCCGAGGGAGGGAACGACGCTGATGCGCGCGCCGTTGCCCTTGGCGTCCAGGACACGCGGCAGTTCCTCGGGGCCGAGCAGGACCTGCAGCGAGATCTCACCCGTGGTGCCGAAGGATCCCGAGGCCTCGGAGATCCCGGCGAGTTCGGCGCGTGGGGCCACCAGCTCGGGTTCGCCGAACCCCTGCCGGCCGTCGGCGGCGGCGATCCAGACGTCCACGCGGGCCCCCGGACCGGTGCCCTCCGGAAGGGGATCCTCCAGCGTGAGGGCGACGGCCTGGCGGGACTCCGGGTCCACGCCAGCCACTGCGCCCACCGGGATCAGCTCCCCCTGACGGACCGTCCCCACCACCGAGGCGTCCGCCGGCAGCGGCCGCTCCGCCGGCAGGTAGTCGTCTGCCGCCTCGCCCAGACGTGCCTGCACCACGGTCAGCTGATCGGGCTCCACGACCGCTCCGGGCACCAGGTCCTGCCCTGCAGCCCAGTACCCCTCCGACCGGTCCAGCGACTGGACCAGGGCAACGGTCCCCGCCACGGACAGCAGGACCAGCAGGACCCCCACCAGCAGTCGGGGATCCTTCCATCCCGGTCGCCTGAGGCGCGGGGCCTCCGCGCTGTTCGTCCCCTCCACGAGCGCCCTCCCTGTTCGGCCCGGCGGTCCCGTCCACCACCGGATGCGCCAATCAGCCTAGTCACATCCGGAAAAGACCGCCCAGGGGACGGTCCGTCACTGTGGACATCGGTTCCTGGACACCGGCACTGGGGACAACCGCGGCCGGGATCCGCGGACGTGGGAGAATGGGCGGCAGTACGCCCGTCCCGACCACCCGGAGGACCGATGCCCCGATTCCTCACCCTGACCGACGTCGCCGAGGAGCTGCAGATCTCGATGGCCCAGGCCCGGGCGATCGTGCGCAGCGGTGAGCTCCCGGCCATCCAGATCGGGGGACGGGGCCAGTGGCGGGTGGAGCAGGTCAAGCTCGACCAGTACATCGAGGACCTGTACGCACAGCAGGCCGCCAAGACCGAGGCCCGTCGCGCCGGCGCACCTCAGACCGAGGACGCGTGAGCTGACCGGACCACCTGCACTGCGCTGAACGGGATCACCCGCAGCCCGCGGACGTTACGTCCACGGCGGTGCTCGTCCCGCGGATGGACAGCCAGGTCGAAGTGGTCCCGCCCTACCCTGTCGATGGTCCCCTCCCCGAGGGAGCGACCGTCTCGTCCGTAGACCACGACGCCGGCCCGCGCGCGGGAGAGCGTGCGGTAGGCCGCGGAGATCCCCAGTCTCCGGCGGCCGGGAGAGTCCTCCGGCGTCGCCAGGGCCAGTGGAGCGTCCACCGAGAGGACCCCCTCCAGGTGGACGAGCAGGCTCCCGCCCCGGTCACTGCCCCCGAGCCACTCCTCACCCACGGTGGACACGGTCATCTGCAGGCGCTCCCCCTGGGTCAGCTGGATCTGGAGGGTCGCACCGAGCGCCCCGCGGATCCGGTCCGCCAGCGTGATGCCCGCATGCTCACCGCGCGTCATCTCCGCGGCCTCGGCCTCCGTGTCCTGCCACTGGCCCTGGGCGAGCTGCGCCTCGAGGTCGGCGAAGAGCCGTTCCCATCTCATGGCCCCAGCCTAGGGGGGCGACCCATCGGCAGAAGCGCCACCGCGTTGAGAGTCCGCGGCCCGAGGAGACGAGCCCTCCGAAAAACACCACAAAGCATCAGATGACACCAAATAGTATCAAACATCATCAGAACGAGCCATAGACACTTGAAGAGAACCTATTGACATCACCGGGCGGCCACGGTTGGCTGAGGGCATCGAGAAGGCTCACCGGCCGTCGAACGAGTCGGCGCAGGCCACACCACCGAAGGGAAGCCCCGTGGACGCCCCATCACCGCACCATCGAAGCGCCCCGCGGGGCGACGACGTCGCCCTGACCGTACTGGCCACGGCGACCGGCCCGCTGTTGTGGTGGTTCGGGTCCACCGGACTCTCCGCCGAGGCCGTCTCGGGACTGCATGCGGTCGAGGTCCTGGTGGCCTCGGCCTGCGCGGGGACAGGCGCACTCCTGGCCGCCTGGTGGTTCGTGGCGCTGATCGGCACGGCCCTGACGGCCCTCGGTCAACGGTCGCGCTCGGTCCGGTTGGTCCGGTACGGACAGGCCCTGTCACCGCGGTTCCTGCGCCGGGTGGCCGCCTCCGTCCTGGGCCTCAACCTGCTGGTCGCCCCCGGCTCATGGGCGGCGACCGACGACCCCTTCGGGGTCGGCACAACCCCGGGGCAGCACGTCTCCGTGGCCCGGCAGCAGGCCGCCGTCCTGACCGTACCCGCCCCCCGGCCCGGCTGGATGGCCGCGTCGCGCGAGACACCGTCCGGGACGCCGCCTCCCTCCGCCGACGTCCCGTCGCCGACGTGGCGACCGGCCGCTCCGGCCCCGGCGGTCCCCGGGGCCGGGCAGCAGGGCCGCAGCACGGCGCCCAGGTCGGTCACCGTGCGCGCCGGTGACTGCCTCTGGGACATCGCCGCCGAGGAACTCGGTCCGTACGCCACCGACCTGGAGATCGACCGCAGGTGGCGGCAGTGGTATCAGCTCAATCGGCCGGTCATCGGAGCCGAGGCGGACGTCCTGGCCCCCGGAACGGTCCTCCAGGCGCCCCCGGTGTCCTGAGCCGGCCGGTTTGGCCACGCGCGGTGGGCACGCCCCGCGTGCGCGCCCTCGATCCCCCACACCTGACCCCCAGCACGGTTCGACCGACCCATCGGAGGAACGATGTCCACCACCCACCTGACCGCGACCCACCGCACCCCCGGTCCGCTGACCGTGTCCACGGTGCCACCGGCCCTGCCGCCCCGGTCCGCCCACGGAGGAGCCCCCGCCGTCGGACGCCCCGGGTCCGGAACCTCACGTCCAGCGTGGTCTCCCGGGCCCCAGACCGCCCCGGCCTCGACGCCTTCCGAACGGGCCCTCGCCGAACGGCGTCGTGAAGAGGAACGGCACATCAGGTCCCTGGCCCGGATCGTCGCCCTGGCCTGCGTCGAGGCCGAGCTCGGTCTCCGGCCGGCGCGCCAGCTCTCGGCATGGCTGGACCTGCCGACCTACGGCAAGATGACCCGACGGGCGGAACTGGCCCGCCGGATCCGGCCTGATCGCGGCGCTGCGGGCGCACCACAGGCCCTGGGATCCCGCTGCTGTCCCGCAGGGGACGGGGTCTACGAGGCCAGCGCCACCATCCAGTTGCCGGATCGCGTCCGGGCCATGGCCCTGCGGATCGAGCGCCACCGCGACCGGTGGAAGGTCACCGCGCTCGAACTCGGCTGAGCATGCTCGTACGCCGGGTCCACCTCGGGTCGGTGCCAGATCAGCGCCGGCGCTTGCGGCCCTTCTTCGAGGACGCCGCGCCCCGTCCTCCGGCGCCGGCCGTCTCGGCCTCACCGCGCCGGCCATCCGCGTCGGTGGTCCCGGTGCGGCGTACCTCGGTGGTGACCTCGCCGGAGTCGGAGGGAGCAGAGAACCGCAGGGTTGCCGGCTGCTGCGGCGCCTCGAGGCCCTTGACGTTCAGTACCGGGGTCATCGTCGCACCGCGCGCGTCCTTCACGCCGGGCAGGGAGGTCGGGGCCGGCGCCGTCTGCACCTCGAGGTTGAACAGGTAGCCCACGGACTCCTCACGGATGGCCTCCATCATGGACTGGAACATGATGTACCCCTCGCGCTGGTACTCGACCAGGGGGTCACGCTGGGCCATCGAGCGCAACCCGATGCCCTCCTTGAGGTAGTCCATCTCGTACAGGTGGTCCTGCCACTTCCGGCCGATCACGGAGAGCACCACCCGGCGCTCCAGTTCGCGCATGGTCTCCGCGCCGATCGCCTTCTCCCGGTCCTCGTAGGCCAGCTTGGCATCCGAGGTCAGCTCCCGCTTGAGGTCGGCCGCCTTGAGCTTGGTCAGCCCGCCGACCTCCTCGAGGACCTCCTCGATGGTGACCCCCACCGGGTACATCTGCCGCAGGTCGGTCCACAGCTGCTCCAGGTCCCATTCCCCTGCGTGGCCCACGGCGGTGCTCTCGTCCACCATGGTCGAGACCGCGTCCTCGAGGAAGTGCTGGACCTTCTCGTGCAGGTCCTCACCCTCGAGGATCTGCCGCCGGTCGGTGTAGATGGCCTCGCGCTGGCGGTTCATCACGTCGTCGTACTTCAGCACGTTCTTGCGCTGCTCGGTGTTGCGGGACTCCACCTGCTGCTGCGCGTTGGCGATCGCGGAGGAGACCATCTTGGACTCCAGGGCCATGTCGTCCGGCACCGAGGAGGAGTTCATGATCCGGGAGGCGGCGGCAGGGTTGAACAGGCGCATCAGGTCATCGGTCAGGGACAGGTAGAACCTGGACTCGCCGGGGTCGCCCTGCCGTCCGGAGCGCCCGCGCAGCTGGTTGTCGATGCGCCGCGACTCGTGGCGCTCCGTGCCCAGCACGTAGAGCCCACCGAGTGCGAGCACCTCCTCGTGCTCCTTCTGCACGCCCTCCTTGGCGGCCGCGAGGACCTCGTCCCAGAGGCGCTCGTACTCCTCCGCGTTCTCCTCCGGATCCAGCCCGCGCCTCTGCATCTCCGCCACAGCGTTGAACTCGGCGTTGCCACCGAGCATGATGTCCGTTCCGCGCCCGGCCATGTTGGTGGCCACGGTCACCGCCCCCTTGCGGCCGGCCTGGGCGACGATCGCGGCCTCACGGGCGTGGTTCTTGGCGTTGAGCACCTCGTGCCGGATACCCGCCTTGGCAAGCAGCTTGGACAGGTACTCGGACTTCTCCACCGAGGTGGTGCCCACCAGCACGGGCTGGCCGGCCTCGTGGCGCTCGGCGATGTCCTGGACCACCGCGTCGAACTTCGCGACCTCGTTCTTGTAGATCAGGTCCGTCTTGTCCTGGCGCTGGATCGGCCGGTTCGACGGGATCGGCACCACGCCCAGCTTGTAGGTGGACATGAACTCGCCGGCCTCGGTCTCGGCCGTGCCGGTCATGCCGGAGAGCTTCTCGTAGAGCCGGAAGTAGTTCTGCAGGGTGACGGTGGCCAGGGTCTGGTTCTCCGCCTTGATCTGCACACCCTCCTTGGCCTCGATGGCCTGGTGCATGCCCTCGTTGTACCGGCGCCCGGACAGGACACGACCGGTGTGCTCGTCCACGATGTTGACCTCGCCGCCCATGACGACGTAGTCCTTGTCCTTCTTGAACAGTTCCTTGGCCTTGATGGCGTTGTTCAGGTACTGGATCAGCGGGGTGTTCGCGGACTCGTACAGGTTGGTGATCCCCAGCCAGTCCTCGACCTTCTCGATACCGGGCTCGAGCACGCCGACGGTCTTCTTCTTCTCGTCGACCTCGTAGTCCTCGTCCAGGGTCAGCCTCTTCACCAGCTTGGCGAACTCGGTGTACCAGCGGCTGGCGTCCCCCTGGGCCGGGCCGGAGATGATCAGCGGGGTGCGGGCCTCGTCGATGAGGATGGAGTCGACCTCGTCGACGATCGCGAAGTGGTGGCCGCGCTGGACCAGTTCGTCCTTGGACCAGGCCATGTTGTCGCGCAGGTAGTCGAAGCCGAACTCGTTGTTCGTGCCGTAGGTGATGTCCGCGGCGTACTGTGCGCGCCGGGTCGCCGGGTCCTGGTTGGCCACGATGCAGCCGGTCTCCATGCCCAGGAAACGGAACACGCGCCCCATCAGCTCGGACTGGTAGGAGGCCAGGTAGTCGTTGACGGTGATGACATGGACGCCCTTGCCGGTCAGCGCGTTCAGGTAGGCCGGCAGCGTGGCGACGAGGGTCTTGCCCTCACCGGTCTTCATCTCGGCGATGTTGCCCAGGTGCAGGGCTGCCCCACCCATCAGCTGCACGTCGTAGTGCCGCTGGCCCAGGGTCCGGCTGGCGGCCTCCCGCACGGCGGCGAAGGCCTCGGGCAGCAGGGAGTCGAGCGTCTCTCCCGCGGCGAGCCGCTCCCGGAACGTCTCGGTCTCGGCGCGCAGGTCGGCGTCGGTCATCTCACGGAACTCGTCCTCGAGGACGTTGATGGCGTCCGCGAATCCCCTCAGGCGCTTGAGGACCTTCTTGTCCCCGGTCTTGAGGATCCGTTCGATGAAAGATGCCACGTGCCTGGACTCCCTGTTCCCCGGTGTCCCGGGTGCGTCGATATGGGTTGCGCTCTGGGTACCCCGGGTGGTCCGGCGCACCGGTCCGGGATACCAGCACAGTCTACGATCAAAACCCTTGGAGCTTCCTCAACGCCCACGCCACGTCCCGGGTCAGGTCCCCGTCCGCGTCCGGTTCGACGACCACGTCTCCCAGGGCCAGCCACGCGGCAAGCTCGTTCAGTTCGGCGGCCAGCTCCCCGGCCACGTGCCCGACGTCGGCCGTCCGGTCGAGCGCAACGGTCCCGCCCCGGGCACGGCCCGGGGACGCGGCCCCGGATGCGGTCCCGCGGGGCAGCCCGGCGGGGTCCTCCCACCAGGCGCCGCGCACCAGCAGCACCCCTGACAGGCGGTCGGCCTTGAGGTCGACCTGGGCGGCCAGCCGCTCCCCCAGCAGGAACAGCAGGGAGTAGTAACCGCGGGTGCGCCTGGCCGCGGGAGTGTAGATTCCCAGGCGGTACCGGACCCCGAACAGGTCCTGAACCCGCGGACGATGGAACACCAGGGGGTCGAAGGGGTTCACCAGGGCACGGCCGGTGGCCTGCCGGGGCGTGACCGCCGCCACGTGGCGCCAGGCCGGCACGGTCCGCCCGCCGGTGCCCGGCAGGCCGACCGGTTCCAGGACGCCCTCGCGGTGCAGCTCGCGGGCGGCGGCGCGGGCGGCCGTGACATGGATGCGGTAGTAGTCGGCCAGTGAGGCGTCGGTGGCCACGCCCAGGGCCCGCGAGGCGGCCCGGACGAGCTCGACGGCGGCCGCGTGGGCGTCCGGATCCCCGACGTCCGGGGTGAGCCGTGAGGCAGGGAAGAACCGGCGCTCGAACTGCGCGTTCCGTCCTGCACTGGCGATGCGCCCGGAGGCGAAGAGATCCTCGAGGACGCGCTTGACCACGGTCCAGTTCCAGCCCCAGTGCCCCTCGTGCCGACCGTGGTCTCCCAGTCGGTCCTGGACCTGCCGGGCAGTCAGGGGCCGGGAGGTCTCCAGCAGCGCCAGGATCCGGTCGGACAGGTCCTCCCGCAGTGCGGCGTCCAGCTCCGTGGCGGACATCCACGTGCGGCGTTGGACGGCCATGAGCGCGGGCCGCAACCGGGTCGGCACGAGGGAGGCCTCGTGGGCCCAGTACTCGGTCCAGTCACGCGGGGCCCGGTGCCAGACGCGGTCCAGCCCCGCCGTCTCGTACGGTCCGAGCCTGCTGTAGAGGGGCACGTAGTGCGCCCGGGCCAGCACGTTCACGGAGTCGATCTGCACCACGTTCAGCCGGTCCAGCACCGCCCTGATCCGGCGGCCGGTCACCGGCCCCGGGCGGCGCGGGCGGTCCAGCAGCTGAGCGGCCAGGACGGTGCGCCGGGCCTCGGAGGCGCTCAGGGCGGGCGGGGTGGACGTCATGGGCGGTCGGGCCTCGTGGTCGGACTGATCCGGACAGGGGCAGTGCCCGCCCCGGCCGGGGCGGGCACTGCCCTCAGGGGTTCGCGGGGTCTCAGACGGCGGCCGCCCGGTAGCCGATCTCCTCCTCGCGGGGTTCGGCGTCCGGATGCTCCGCGTCCAGGGCGATGACGCCGTACGACCAGCCCTTGCGCCGGTAGATCGCCGAGGGCCGTCCGGACTCCTCGTCGACGAACAGGTAGAAGTCGTGGCCGACCATCTCCATGGCGTCCACGGCGTCGTGGACGGTCATCGGCTGGGCGGGGAAGACCTTCTTGCGGATCGTCACGGGGGCCTCGCCGTTCTTCTCGCCCTGGACGTCCTCCTGCGCTGCCTGCTCCGCCCTGACCTGGTCCACGAGCGACCGCTCCGCATCGATCACGGGCAGGGCCGCCGTCGCGTCGGCGACGGACACTCGCTGGTGCTGCCGGTCCTTCTGCCGGTCGCGGAGCCTCCGCAGGCGCTCCAGGAGCTTGCCGAACGCCAGGTCGAAGGCCGCGAACTTGTCATCGGACTGGGCCTCGGCCCGGATGACCTTGCCCTTGCCCTGCACCGTCAGTTCAACGGTCAGGTTATGGCCCGAATGGCGGTGGTTGGACTGCTTGGTGACCTTGATCTCCAGCCGTTGAGCACGCTGCGCGAGCTGCTCGATCTTGCTGAACTTCTCCTGGGCGTAGTCCCGGAACCGGTCCGGGATCGACACGTTGCGGGCAACGTAGCTGACGTCCATGGTCATGATGTCCTCCTAGGGCCTCGCGGCCATCCGAACAGTGGTGTGGCACCGGGGGCCGGGGTACCGACCGGCCCCTTAATGCACATCGGCGGCGGGAAGAACTCCTCCTTCCTGCCGCCTCTGGCGGTTCCCTCCCGGGTCCCGCACACTCAGCCTAGTCGGTTCTTCACTCGGAGTTAAGTCCCTCAGCGGGCCCGGATCCGGGTGCCGTGACGGCGGCCAGGA
The DNA here is from genome assembly GCF_937871995.1 of uncultured Citricoccus sp. Lineage (NCBI taxonomy): Bacteria > Bacillati > Actinomycetota > Actinomycetes > Micrococcales > Micrococcaceae > Citricoccus > uncultured Citricoccus sp. Next base: position 60,316 of record NZ_CALMQR010000129.1, read on the forward strand.
CCACCGCCGCGGCGGGTCTCACGCCCAGCCCGTCCAGGGCGTGCCAGGCGGCGGCGAGGGTGGAGCCGGTGGTCATCACGTCGTCGAACAGCACCACGGTGCGCCCCTGGACCCGAGGGGCCCGGCCGGTCGCGCGGAACCGCCCGGCGTTGCGGTGGCGGCGCAGGGTGGAGGCCGTCCCGGCATGGCTGGCGGTCCGCCCCGGTCGTCCGCGCGCCCGCGCGCCGGCGCGTCCACGGGCCGGGCGCAGCAGGCCGGGCGCCAGTTCCCAGCCTGCGGGGAGGGGACCGGTCAGCAGCTCGGCCACCGGGTCGTATCCCCGCCGCCGGAAACCGGCCGCGCTCCCCGGGACCGGGACCAGCAGGGCCGGTGCCGTCCACGGTACCCCGGGCCCGCACGGTGCCTGATCACCCAGCAGCGAGGGGACGGCGGTCAGCGCCCGGTGCACCGCCGGGCGCAGGTGCCGGCCGACCGGCGTGCGGCCGTGGTCCTTGAACCCCAGCAACGCCCGCGCCAGGGGGCCGCCGTACCGGCCCGCGGCCACCACCGCCAGCGGAACCGTTCCGGCGTCGGGATCCACGGACACCAGCGGCAACGCGGCGGCGTCCCGTTCGGCCCGGAACGGGTGCAGTACCGAGCCGGCCAGCTGCTCGGAGCACACGGGGCAGACGGCACCGTCCCGGACACCGCACACGGTGCACTCCACCGGCAGCAGCAGTCCGGCCAGTTCCCTCGCGGCGTACCCGACCGTCCGGACGGCCGGCGTCCGGACCAGCCGGTCCAGTCCGTGAGCGAGGGAACGGGACCACGGGTTCATGGCGCCATCCTGCCGCCCCCGTCCGCCCAGCAGGCAGGCGCGGACGCCGGTGGTGGACGACGCCCCGCCGACCGGGCACGTGTGGAGTGAGGCGGACCGCCCCGGAGGATCAGCCCGGGAAGGCCAGGTCCTCGGCCACTCCCGCCTGGGACCGCCACGTGGACCCCGCGAGGGCGTGGACGGCCTCTGCGGTCTCGGCGTAGATCGGGTTGTCCGCCGGCCCGGTCGAGAGGCCGGTCATGCCGAGCAGGGGCTTGAGGGTCCGCAGGGACCCGTCGAAACCGACCACCTGTGCCTCCACCGGCTCGTTGGGACTGGTGGAGGCCACCACGAGTTCCTGGTCGGAGAGCCAGGTGACCTCGGTGATCGGGACGGTCGGCTCGAGCCGCACCGGGGCACCCAGTCCGCGCGGCACGCCCTCGGAGTCGCGGATGACCCCGGCGAGGTAGAGGTGGTTGGATCCCCCCTCACCCGCCACGATGGCCGCACGCGTGCCGTCCCGCGAGATCCTCAGCGCCGAGACCTCCCGGTCTCCGATCCACTCAGCGCTGATCTCCCGCGTGGCCTCGTCCCCGGCGCCCCCCGTGCCGGCGTCGATGGCCATCACGCGGGTGCCCTGGGCGTGGTCGACGGTCCAGACCCAGCCGGAGAGGTCGAAGCTGGGCCGGGTGAGGTCGCTCCCCTGCAGGACCAGTCGTTGGGAGCCGTCCGTGTCCGCGGTGCGCATCTGGTCGCGGTCGGGGTTGAGGAACGCGAACCGGGTGCCGTCCAGGCTCATGGCCGGCAGTGCGGGCGGCTCGCCGGCGTCGGTCCGGAGGCCACCGACCGGGACGGCGGCATCACCCTCGTAGTAGACCAGCTGCCCGTCGGCCACGGCCACCTGGGTGGACCCCACGCTGGGGTTGACGCGCGCGGTGACGAAACCGTCCGGGGTCGGACCGAGGTCGATGGGGTCGAGGTCGACGGACAGCTCCACGGTGGAGACGTTGTTGAGACCGCCGAGGGTGAGCTCGAGCTGCTGCTGCATCCGGTGACGGGTCAGTGCGTCGGTGCCCTCGAAGGTCTGCTGGGTGAAGTCGACCTTGGCCGCACCGCCGCTGATCGGCACGGAGGGGCGGGCGAGCTCGGACCCGGACTGGAACGCGGTGCGCACCGCTCCCTCCAGGTACGGTGCCGGCCCGTCGAGCAGGGCGTCGACGATGTCCGCGGCGGTGCCGGGACGGTTCAGGAACCAGCGCACGTCCGGCACGGCGTACTGGTACGACTGGTCGTAGAAGTAGAGCTCGTGCGAGCCGAACAGGGCCCGGAACTGGGTGGTCTCCAGCACGACGCCGGCCGGCGCCCGGGTGATCCGCCACTGTCCGTCCTCCTCGGTCACCTCGAACTCCGCCGCCTCGGTGGTGTTCGCGGGCATGCGGCTCATGATGCCCCGATCGTCCACCACCGACTCGACCTCCATCTGCACGGTGAACACGTTGTCCGTGGCCGAGGGGACGAGCGTCGGTTCGGAGGTGTAGACCAGCGTCCGGGCATTCGGCTGCCACGCGGCGGCCGCGTCCTCGGTGAGGAACTCGCGGGCCGTGGCGTAGTCGTCCTGGACCCCGGTGCCGGCGGTGAGGAAACCGCGGATGATCTCCTCCGGGCTGTCCCCGTCGGACGGCCCCGCGGGAGTGAAGGTGTAGTTGACCTGGTTGTCGTTCCCGGCCAGGGGCTCCGAGGTGCCCACGGGACCGCCCTGCGGCAACCGGGCGCAGCCACTGAGGACGAGCAGCCCGGCCACGACCAGGACCAGCCACCGCCACCGCACCGGGTGGCCGGGGTTCCGGGGCGCCACCCGCCGGGTCATCCGCGTCACGTTCACCGCACCTCCTCGGTCGGCGTCTCGGGCGGGCGCCGGACCAGTGCCTGTTCGTGGACACGGTCCGGCAGGACCAGGCCGGCCGTGCCCGCCGGTTCCGTGCTCTCGATGTCCGTGGGCCGGCGCCGCTGGTCCTCGGTGTACACCGGCGGCAACTGCAGGGGCGAGCCCTCGCCCACCGCATCACCGCTGCGCCGCGGGATGGTCAGCCGGAAGGCGGATCCCTCGCCCGGTTCTCCCCAGGCGTCGAGCCGGCCGTGGTGCAGCCGGGTGTCCTCGGTGGCGATGGACAGGCCCAGCCCGGATCCGCCGGTGGTCCGGGCCCGGGCCGGGTCCGCCCGCCAGAACCGGTCGAAGACGCGCGAGGCCTGTTCGGCGGACATCCCGATGCCGTGGTCCCGCACGATGATGGCCACCGAGTCCTCGTCCGATCCGAGGATGACGTCCACCGGTCGTCCCTCCCCGTGCTCGATCGCGTTGTTGATGAGGTTCCGCACGATCCGCTCGATGCGCCGGGGGTCCACCTCGGCGGTCACGTCGGTGCCGCTGGGCACCAGGAACACCTCGGTGTCCGCCTTGCTGGCCAGCGGCTGGGCCGTCAGGACCACGTCCGCGGCGAGGTGCAGCAGGTCGGTCCTCTCCGCGGCCACGGTGGCGGCCCCGGCGTCGAAGCGGGTGATCTCCAGCAGGTCCGCCAGCAGCGCCTGGAAGCGCTCCACCTGGTGGTAGAGCAGTTCCGTGGAGCGCCGGTTGACGGGGTCGAAGTCCTCGCGCGAGTCGTACAGGACCTCGGCGGCCATGCGCACCGTGGTCAGCGGGGTGCGCAGCTCGTGCGAGACGTCCGAGACGAAGCGCTGCTGGATCTGGGACAGTTCCGCCAGCTGCGTGATCTGGTCCTGGATGTTGTCCGCCATCCGGTTGAAGGACGTCCCCAGCCGCGCCATCTCGTCCTCGCCGTGGACCGGCATGCGGACGCTGAGGTCCCCGGAGGACAGCGACTCGGCGGTCAGTGCCGCCTGGCTCACGGGGCGCACCACGGACCGGGTGACGTAGACCGCGATCAGCGAGTTCATCATCACCAGCATCGCGCCGGCCACGACCAGCACGCGCATCAGGTAGTCCAGGGTCTGCTGCACGCTGGAGAGGTCGTAGACCATGTACAGGGCATAGACGTTCCCAGGGGGAAGGGTCACCCGGGTGCCGAACGCCAGGCCGGGATTGGTGCCGCCACCGGAGTCCGGCAACGAGATCGACTGCCAGTACGTCCCCGTCCCGTCCTGGACGGCCTGGGCGAGCGCCTCCGGGATGACGCCGGCGTCCAGGTTGTTCGTGGTCCGGGTCCCCACGTACAGGTTCTGCGACTGCTCGATCGGGATCAGCAGCAGGTCCCGGCCCACCGTGGCGCCGGTCTGTCCGGCGAGGGAGTTCAGGGTGTCCTCGACCAGCTGGACGGTGTCGTCCGGGTCCGAGGAGACGCTGTTGCCGAAGATCGAGCGCGCCGTGCTCAGGCCGCGATTCGACTCCGCCTCCACCTGGTCGAAACGGGACTGGAACAGGCCCGAGGTGATCTGCTGGGTCAGGAACAGCGCCAGCACGGCGGCCGAGACCATGGTCAGCACCGCGGTGATGACCACCGTGCGCAGCTGCAGCGAGGCGGCCCACCGGCGGTGGACGGCGCGCCGGACCGTGCCGGCCGCGTCGCGGGCCCGAGACCCGAGGCCAGAACTGTCTGCTTCCGCCTGCTCAGGGACGGACGCCGGGCCCTCGGTCAACTCAGGCCTGGCCTGCCTTGTACCCCACGCCGCGGACGGTCAGGACGACCTGGGGGTTCTCCGGGTCCTTCTCCACCTTGGAGCGCAACCGCTGGACGTGCACGTTCACCAGGCGGGTGTCCGCCTGGTGCCGGTAGCCCCAGACCTCTTCCAGCAGCATCTCGCGGGTGAAGACCTGCCAGGGCTTGCGGGCCAGCGCGACCAGCAGGTCGAACTCCAGCGGGGTCAGCGGGATCGAGGAGTCCCCGCGGGTCACCTGGTGGCCCGCCACGTCGATGCTCAGGTCCGCGATCTTCAGCGTCTCCGGCGCGCGCTGCTCGCCCTCGCGCAACCGCGCCCGGACCCGGGCCACGAGCTCGGCGGGCTTGAAGGGCTTGGGCACGTAGTCGTCCGCACCGGCCTCGAGGCCGCGCACCACGTCCGAGGTGTCGGACTTGGCGGTGAGCATCACGATGGGGGTGTCCGACTCGCCGCGGATCGCCTTGCACACCTCGATCCCGTCCATGCCGGGCAGCATCAGGTCCAGCAGGACCAGGTCCGGCCGGGTGGAGCGGAACATGTCCAGCGCCTGGGCGCCGTCCGCACAGAAGGTCGGCTCGAACCCGTCATTGCGCAGCACGATGCCGATCATCTCCGACAGCGCCTCGTCGTCGTCGACCACCAGGATTCTGGCCTTCACCGGATACTTCCTCCCCTGCCTCACGTCCTCACCCGGACGGGCCGCTCTGCGCGACCGCCGGAGCCTCACGGTGGCCCACAGGACCGGCCCGGTCGGCCATCTGTCCCACCCTATCCGACCAGTGGGTCGACGGCCGATATAGTCGGTGCTGACCGGGGCGTGCCGTGGTTCTCCGCGTTGCCCCGCCGGCCGTGCCAGGGCACGGCCCAGGACCATTCACGAGGGGACCTTCCGGTGGACCACCAGCACCAGCCACGCGACGACGACCACCGGGGCCGGCCCGGCCCGTACGGCCCGGACCAGCCGTCCGGCTGGGGTGCTCCGGCACCGGGCCCCGGGTACGACCCCTACGGACGGCCCCAACCGCCCGCCCACGATCCCTACGGCCGGCCCGTGGACCACTCCCCCTACGGCTACCCCCAGCAGTCGGGCTACGGCGTCCCGTCCCGCCGGCCCGGGACCATCCCGCTGATCCCGCTGGCCCTGGGCGACATCCTCGGCGGCGCCTTCTCCACGATCCGGCGCAACGCCGCGGCCGTCCTCGGGACCGCCCTGATCGTGGCGCTGCTCGAGATCATCCTGTCCGCCCTGGCCGCCATGTCCTTCCTCGACGCCGCGTTCGAGCTGGTCATGCTGGAGGAGTCCGGTCAGGACCCGTTCGCGGGCGATCCCCTCGCGAGTCCGTACCTCGGCCAGCTCCTCGGTTCCCTGGGCGTCCTCCTGCTCGCCGCCCTGGTGACCCTGTTCACGGGGATCATCGCGCAGGGCGTGCTGTCGGTCGTCGTCCTGCGCGCCGCCGCCGGACTGAGGACCTCCCTGGGCCAGGCGTGGCGCCTGACCGGCCGGCAGGCCTGGTCGCTGGCGGGGCTGGGCGGGTTGTACCTGCTGGCCGGTGCCGTGACCATGGTCGTCTTCCTGGGACTCCTCTTCGTCCTCGTGGCCGGCGCCGCCGCCGGGGACACGACGACGACCGCCGTGATGGGCATCCTGCTGGTCGTCCTCTCGCTCGGGCTGGCGGTCGTCTGGGTGTGGCTCTACGTCAAGGTCCTGCTGGCACCGGCGGCCGTCGCGGTGGAGCAGCACGCGCCGTTCCGCGCCGTCGGCCGCTCCTGGTCCCTGACCCGCGGGCACTGGTGGCGGACCTTCGGCATCGTGCTGCTGGTGTCGGTCATCGTCGGCGTCATCTCCTCCGTGATCACCACGCCGCTGTCCCTGATCGGCGGCCTGGGCGATCCCTTCCTGGAGCCCGGCTCCGTCCAGCAGGCCCTCGAGTCCGCCCGGGTCTGGATGCTGGTGACCCTCGTCGTCACCGCGCTGGTCAACGCCGTCACCCGCGCGTTCCTCTCCTGCGTCACCGCCCTGCTGTACGTGGACTACCGGATCCGGCACGAGAGCTTCGACCTGGACCTGGCCGCGGCGGCCGACCGGGCCGGCGCGGCCGACGATGAGCGGTTCAGCACCGTGCGCGACGTCCAGGCGGCGGCCGGCACCGAGGACCTGGTCCCCGGCCGCCACCGTCCGACCGGGACCCCCGGGCCGGCCTGATCCCGCTGGCCCCGCTCACCATGCCGCCGGTCCCGACGGTGCTGGCCGTGTCCTCCCCCGCCGTTCGGGACGGCTGGCCGCCGGACCGGGACGCGGCCCGACGGCTCCTGCAGGAGGAACTGGCCGGCCGCGAGTACGCCGAGGCCGCGCCCAACCCGGTCCTGGACTGGCTGGCAGAGGTGTCCGCCGGCGTCCTGGAGTGGCTCGACTCCCTCGGCGGTGGCGTCCCGGCGCTGCCCGGCTGGGGGCTGCTGGTGATCGTCGTCGGGGTCGCCGTGCTCGTCCTGGTCCTGGTGCGGCCCCGGGCCAACGCCTCCTCACGGGCCCGACGGGCCGCCGTGGTGCTGGCCGAGCACTCCTCGACCCCCGCGGACCACCGGCGTGCCGCGGCCGCCGCGCTGGCCGCCGGGGACCAGGACGCGGCGCTCGTCTCCTGGTTCCGGGCCCTGGTCCGCCAGGCCGAGGTGCGCACCGTGCTGGACGCCCGTCCGGGCCGGACGGCCACCGAGGCCGCCCACGCACTTGCCGCGGCCTTCCCCGCCGAGCGCGACGCCCTGCACGGTGCCGCCGCCGTGTTCGACACCGTGGTCTACGGTGAGCGCTCCGCCACCGCCGCCCAGGCCGAGTCCGTCCGCCGGCTCGACGCACGACTGGAGTCCGCCCCCACCACCCACGCCGCCCCCACCACCCGCACCGTGCCGTCCCTCACCGGACGGGGCTCGCCCGCCCCGGGGGGACCGCGATGAGGATTCCCCCCGCCCGTCCGGCGGCAGCGCTCCACACCGCTCCCGCCGTCCCGGACACCGGGCAGGCGGTCCGCCGCTGGTGGCGTGCCGCCTGGATCTGGTTCGTCCTGGCCGCCCTGCTCGTGCTCGTCGCGCTGCCCTCGATCCTGCGCCAGGATCCCGGTAGCCGTCCCCTCGGCACGGACTCCGCGCGTCCGGAGGGCGGCAGGGCCGTCGCGCGCGTCCTGGGCCAGCACGGGATCGCGGTCCATCCGGTTGCCACGCTGCCGGAGGCCCTGGCCCTGGCCGCCGACCACCCCGGTGCCCCCGTGCTGTTCCACGACCCGGCCGGCCACCTGCCCGCCGAGGGACTGGAGCGGTTCGCCGAGGCGGTCGGCCCCGAGCGACGGGTGCTGGTCGAACCGGGGCTGACCGTCCTGCAGGGCCTGGCTCCCGGGGTCAACCAGGGCGGTGTCGTCCCCGAGGGCGCCCCGCTGCCCGCCAGCCAGCAGTGCCGCTGGCCCGCCGCGCTCGAGGCCCGGTCCGTGTCCGCGGGGGGACGGTCCTATCGCACCGGACCGTCCGGCCAGGGGTGTTTCCCGGTCCCCGGCACCGGTGCGGGGCCGTCCGGGGCCGCACACGCCGTGGTGACCACGGCCGAGGGCACCGTGGTCCTGGGGCACCGGGACATGGTGGCCAACGCCGGCGCCGCGGACGAGGGCCACGCCGTCCTGTCCCTGTGGACCCTGGGCCGGGACACGGACGTCATCTGGTACCTGCCCTCCCTGGCGGACGTCCCGGTGGACGGCGGCCCGCCCACCCTGGACCGGTTGCTTCCCGACTGGGTCCGCCCCGCCGGGCTGTGGCTGGTCCTCTGCCTGTTCGTGCTGCTGTTGTGGCGGGGACGGCGGCACGGCCCCCTGGCGGTGGAGCCGCTGCCGGTGATCGTGCCGGCCTCGGAGACGGCCGTGGGCCGGGCCCGCCTGTACGAGCGGTCCGGTCAGTACGCGGCGGCGGCCCGTGCCCTGCGCTCGGCCACGCTCGTGCGGCTGGCCTCGGTCCTGCGCCTCGGTCCCGCGGCCCCGATCGGGGCGGTGGTGGCGGCGGCGTCCCGGGTGAGCGGCCTGGACGCCGGCCGGGTCGGCTCCGCGCTGGACGTGGACGACGTCGGCTCCGGCCGGGACCTGGTGGCCGCGGCCGCCGCCCTGCAGGACCTCGAGGACGAGGTCCACCGGAGCCTGCAGGCCGCGGGCACGGCGCGGGGCAGGACATCCCCCACGACAGACACCGCCACCGACGCACCATCCGACGCCGACCCGAGGACACCATGAGCATCCCCCGCCCCGATCCGCAGCCGGCCCCGCCGGCCGACCCGTTCCGCCCGGACTCGCCTGACCGGCCGGACCGGCCGGACGACGCCGAACTGCGCGAGAGCCTCGACCGGGTCCGGCAGGAGGTCTCGCGCGCCGTCGTCGGGCAGCAGCCGGCCGTCACCGGACTGCTGATCGGGTTGCTCTGCCACGGTCACGTGCTGCTGGAGGGAGTGCCCGGGGTGGCCAAGACCCTGCTGGTGCGGACGCTGTCCGCCGCCCTGTCCCTGGACACCCATCGCGTGCAGTTCACCCCTGACCTCATGCCGGGTGACGTGACCGGCTCCCTGGTCTATGACACCCGGTCCGGGGAGTTCGAGTTCCGCCGCGGGCCGGTGTTCACGAACCTGCTGCTGGCGGATGAGATCAACCGCACCCCGCCCAAGACGCAGGCCGCCCTGCTGGAGGCGATGGCCGAGCGGCAGGTCTCCGTGGACGGCGTCTCCCGTGCCCTCCCGGACCCGTTCATGGTGGCCGCGACCCAGAACCCGGTGGAGTACGAGGGCACGTATCCGCTGCCGGAGGCCCAATTGGACCGGTTCCTGCTCAAGGTGACCATGGACCTGCCCGGGCGCGAGGACGAGGTGGAGATCCTGCGCCGCCATGCCGAGGGCTTCGATGCCTCCGACCTCGCCGCGGCCGGCATCCGCGCCGTGGCCGGTGCCGCCACCGTCCGGGCAGCCCGCCGCGCCGTGGCCCGGGTCCAGTCCGGCCCCGGGGTGATCGGCTACGTCACCGACCTGGCCCGGGCCACCCGTGTCTCGCCGTCGTTCCAGCTGGGCGTCTCACCGCGCGGGTCCACCGCCCTGCTGCACGCCGCGAGGGCGTGGGCGTGGCTGAACGGCCGGGACTTCACCACCCCGGACGACGTCCAGGCCATGACCCTGCCGTGCCTGCGGCACCGCGTCTCCCTGCGCCCGGAGGCGGAGCTGGACGGCGTCTCGGCCGACCAGGTGCTCTCCGGCCTGCTGGCCACCGTCCCCGTGCCCCGCTGAGGCCCCGCCGCCATGGTGCTCTCCGGCCGTCTCCTCGCTCTGGCCCTCGCGCTGCTCCTCCCCGTGGTGCTGCGGCCCGGGATGGACACCGTGGGCTGGTGCCTGCTCGCCCTGGTGCTGGTGGCCGGGACGGACCTGGTGCTCGCCGCCTCCCCGCGCGGGGTGCTGATCGCCCGTGACCTGCCCGCCTCCACCCGCCTGGACGCACCGGTGCAGAACGCCCTGCTCATCACCCAGACCGGCGGGCGCAGGCTGCGCGGCTCCGTGCGCGATGCCTGGCAGCCCTCCGCGGGCCAGCTCGCGGCGTCCGGTCGCGCGGACGCGGCGGTGGACCTGGACGTGCCCGCCGGGGAACGACGCCGGGTGGTCACCACCCTGGCCCCGCGGCGCCGGGGCACGCTGCGCAGCGCCTCGGTGACGGTCCGGTCCTGGGGGCCGCTGGGCGTGGCGGCCCGTCAGGTGACCCACCCGGTGCCCGGGCAGATCTCCGTCCTGCCCCCGTTCCGGTCCCGGCGCCACCTGCCCTCCCGGCTGGCCCGCCTGCGCGAGATGGACGGCCGTGCCGCCGTCCAGACCCGGGGCGGGGGCACGGAGTTCGACTCCCTGCGGGACTACGTCCGCGGGGACGACGTCCGCTCGATCGACTGGCGGGCCACCGCCCGCCGGCGGGACGTGGTGGTGCGGACGTGGCGGCCGGAGCGGGACCGGCGGGTGGTGATCGTGCTGGACACCTCGCGGACCTCGGCCGCGCGCGTGGACGACGAGCCCAAGCTGGACACCGGCATCGAGGCCTCCCTGCTGCTGGCGGCCCTGGCCTCGGCCGGTGGGGACCGGGTCGAGCTGGTGGCCGTGGACCGCCGGGTGCGTGCGCGCGTGTCCTCGACCGAGAAGGGCAGCCTGCTGCACCGGATGGTCACCGCCCTGGCCCCGGTGCAGCCCACGCTGCTCGCCGCCGACTGGTCGCGGGTGCCCGTGGAGGTGGCCGCCGTCGCCCGGCAGCGCTCACTCGTGGTGCTGCTGACGGACCTGGACACCGCCGCCCTGCAGGAAGGGCTGCTGCCCGTGCTGCCGGCCCTGACCGCCCGCCACCAGGTGGTCGTCGCCTCCGTCGCCGATCCGGGGCTGTCGGCGCTGGCCCGGGACCGGCATGACGTCGAGACGGCGTTCCGCGCGGCGGCCGCCGAGCGAGCGCTGCTGGAGCGGCGGGCCGCGGCCCGGGAGCTGAACCTGCTCGGCGTCGAGGTGGTGGACGAGCCACCCCACCGGCTCCCTCCCGCCCTGGCCGACGCCTACCTGCGGCTCAAGGCCGCGGGGAGGCTCTGAACCGTCCGGCCGCCGGTCATCCCGTACGGTGAGTCCATGGCGACTCCCTCCTTCACGATCGGCCCCTGGCAGGTCCGCGAGACCGGCCTGGACCTGGAGGCCCTGGGCGTGGCCGAGTCCGTCTTCGCCCTGGGCAACGGCCACATCGGCCTGCGCGGCGCGCTGGAGGAGACGCAGCCGAGCGTCTCCCGCGGCACCTTCCTGTCCGGGGTCCACGAGCACCATCCGCTGGCCTATCCGGAGGGCGGTTATGGGGCCCCCGAGCGCGGGGAGGCCATCATCGGGGTGGCCGACGGTGCCGCGATCCGCGTCCAGGTGGACGGGGCGGCCCTCGACGTGCGCGAGACCCCGCCGGAGGACCACGAGCGGGTCCTGGACCTGCGGGCCGGCACCCTGGAGCGCCGGACGGAGTGGACCACCCCCGGCGGGCGGCGGATGCGGTTGCGCTCGACCCGGCTGGTCTCGCTGGCCCATCGCTGCGTGACGGCCACGCGCTGGCGGCTCGAGGCGGTCGACGGCCCCGCCCGGGTGATCGTGACCTCCGACCTGGTGGTCAACGGGATCCCGCCGCAGGTCGACAACCCCGATCCCAGGGTGGGTGAGGTCCTCGGGCGGCCCTTCGAGGCCCTGGCCGACGGCCGGCACCGGACGGGGGGCCACCTCGTGCACCGCACCCGCAGCAGCCGGATCAGGGTCGCCGCGGCCGTGGACCATGCCGTGCGGCTGCCCGGCACGGCTGCCGTGCCGGAGAGCGCGGTGTCCACGGACGGCGACGAGGACCGGGTGACCACCACGATCGTGGCCGAGCTGGCGGCCGGGGAGACCCTGGAGCTGGTCAAGGTCACCGCGCACGCCTGGTCCGGCCGGGATCCCGGCGCGGACCAGCTCGACCTGGCCCGGGCCGCGCTCGCCGAGGCGGTGGACCGCGGGTGGCCGGGGCTGGTCGCGGACCAGCGCGAGGTGCTGGACGTGTACTGGGAGGACGCGGACATCGAGGTCGACGGCGATCCCGAGTTGCAGGACGCCCTGCGGTTCGCCCTGTTCCAGGTGCTCCAGGCCGCGGCCGGCGTCCACGACGCGCCGGTCGGGGCCAAGGGACTGACCGGTTCCGGATACAGCGGGCACACGTTCTGGGACATCGACGGCTTCCTGATGCCGGTCCTGACGCTGCTGCGGCCCCGGGACGCGGCCCGGTTGCTGCGGTGGCGCGCGTCCGGACTGGACCGGGCCCGCGAGCGCGCCCGCGCGCTGGACCTTCCCGGTGCCGCGTTCCCCTGGCGCACCATCAGCGGCCGGGAGACCTCGGCCTACTGGCCGGCGTCCACGGCGGCCATGCACCTCAACGCGGACATCGCCCGCTCCTTCCGGTTCTGGGCCGATTCCACCGGCAGGCCCCTGACGGAGATCGGGGGCGTGGACGTGCTGGTCGAGAGCGCCCGGCTGTGGACGGGGCTGGCCCACCACGACCACGGCGGTGCGGCCCACCTGCTGGGACTGACCGGTCCGGACGAGTACACCGGAGTGGTGGACGACAACGTGTTCACCGTCCTGATGGCCCGGTGGAACCTGCGCGCCGCGGCCGGTGCCTGCGCCGCGCACGCGCAGGACGCCCGGCGGCTCGGCGTGGCCGACGACGAGCCGCGACGCTGGCTCGCGCTGGCCGCGGCCTTGCACGTGCCCTACGACGCCGCGCTCGGCGTGCATCCGGCCAACGAGGGGTTCACGACCTACCGGGAGTGGGACTTCGAGGAGGACCCCGGACCGGAACCGCTCCAGGAGCACACGCACTACCTGACCCTCTACCGGCACCAGGTGGTCAAGCAGGCGGACCTCGTCCAGGCCCTGTGGTGGTGCCCCGAGGAGTTCACCGCCGAGCAGGCCGCCCGCAACGTGGACTACTACGAGCGGCGGACCGTGCGGGACTCCTCCCTGTCCGCGGCGGTGCAGTCCGTGGCCTGTGCCCGGGTGGGCCACCTGGACCTGGCGGTCGCGTACCTGCGCGAGGCCGCGCTCGTGGACCTGCGCGACCTGCAGGACGACACCCACCAGGGGCTGCACCTGGCCTCCCTGGCCGGGGCGTGGCTGGCGCTGGTGTCCGGGCTCGGGGGCCTGCACGTGGACGGGGACGAGTTGCGGCTCGCCCCGCGCCTGCCGGCGCGGCTGGGCCGGTTGTGCTTCCGGTTCCGCTTCCGGGGCCGGCGACTGCGGGTCGAGGTCACCCCGGAGGGCACCACCCTCGCCCTGCAGGGCGCCGGTCATGATGACGCCGGCCCCTCCGCCGACGCCGGCCCGCTGCCGGTGATCGTCGACGGGGCCGAGGTCACCGTGGAACCGGACCGCCCGGTCACCGTGCCCCTGACGGTGGACGAGCCCCTGCTTCCCGTGCCGGTCCAGCCGCCGGGCCGGGCGCCGACGGCCTGAGTCAGAGGCCGCCGTCCTGGCGGATGCGGTCCAGTTCCTCCGCGGCGGCCACGGTGGCCGCCAGGGCCCGGTTCGCGGCGTGCCGGGTGCCGGCGGACAGGTCGGGGGCGCCGAGCACCACGAGCGAGAGGTGTTGCGGGTCCAGCCCCATCCGTGCCCACGTCCGGGCGATGCCCACGGCGGTGTCCCGGTAGGGACGGTCGGCCCCGGCCGGGCCGGGTGCGGGGGCCGGCGACGGGTCACCCGGCGGCGGCAGCCGGAGCGTCACGGTCCGGCCGGCCTCGACCCAGCCGGCGATGACCTCCCAGCGGGCCGGGTCCGCCCCGGCACCCTCCAGGGGTGCCAGCGGCAGGACCAGCCCCCTGCCGGCGTCGTCCCCGGAGCCCTCACGGTCCTGCGCCCCCGACGGTCCGGGCGGGTCCTCCGGCACGTCCGGACCGGCCGGCGGCGGGACCACGGGCAGCGCCTCGGAGGCCAGCAGGGCCAGGTCGGGCCAGTCCCACTGCTCACCGGCACCCGAGCGGCCCGGCGCGTGCACGATACCCGTCGCACCGCCGTCGAGCGCCGCCTCGGCCACCAGCGTCCAGCCCTGCCGGACCTCGGAGCGGGGAATGGAGCGCACGGTCCGGTACCCGCTCGCGGTGGGCAGCGCCCCGGAGAGCACGGCCGCGGCGTGGGGCTCGTCCACGAGTACCGTCAGCCGGGCCGCCCCGGTCGCGGCGCGCACGGAGCGGACCCAGTCCGCCAGGCCCGAGGCCAGGGACTGGGCCACGTCGCGCCGGGCCCCGGAGTCGGACAGGGAGCGCTCGCCCCCGGGCAGCCACAGGCTGGCGGCCAGCGACAGGGGCCCGGTCACGCGCAGCACGAGATCCTCCACCGTGAGCCCGGCATCGCCGGCCACGTCCGTGAAGGCGTTGACGTCGGAGCGGAGCGCGGAGGCGGCCCGCCGGTGGTCCATCCCGGGCTCGGGGACCAGTCGCCAGCCGTGCGGCTGCAGGTCGACCGCCAGGCCGTCCAGCAGGACGGCGGCGCGGCCCACCGGGTCCGAACCGGGTCCCCGGCCGGGCAGTTCCGGCAGCACGGGCCGGTGCGGGTGGCCCAGGGCGTTGAGGATGTCCCGGGCAGCGGCCACGGGATCTGCTCCGGGCCAGGCACCGGTCAGGGAGGCACGGGTCATGCGCGGGCTCTCTCAGTCCTGCTGGTCGGCGATGGCCCGGTGATGCTGGATCACCTCGGAGACGATGAAGTTCAGGAACTTCTCCGCGAAGGCGGGGTCCAGGTCCGCGTCCTCGGCCAGCCGGCGCAGGCGGTCGATCTGGGCGGCCTCGCGTCCGGGGTCCGAGGGCGGCAGCCGGTGCTCGGCCTTCAGCCGGCCCACCCGCTGGGTGCACTTGAACCGCTCGGCCAGCAGGTAGACCAGCGTCGCGTCGAAGTTGTCGATGCTGCCGCGGATCTCGAACAGCTCCTGCAGCACCGCCGGGTCGGCCGTCCCCTCCAACGAGGTGGCATGGGGGTCGAAGTCGGTGTCCGGGCGGGGGCCGGTGGCGGGCTCGGTGGTCATGGGTTCCAGCCTACGGTGACGGTCCCGTGGCCCCGGGATCGTTGCGTCACGCGGCCCGCGCCGCGTTCACGGCGGTGTCGATCGTCGCCTGGCCCAGCACCCGGGTGCCCTGGTAGAGCACCGCGGTCTGGCCCGGTGCCACGCCCCGCAGCGGCTCGTCGAGCTCCAGGACCCAGCGGACGGCGTCGTCCTGGCGGTGCACGCGCGCCCGGGCCGGGACGGGATCGCCGTGGGCGCGGACCTGCAGGTGACAGCCGAACCAGTCCCCCGTGGCGTCCTCGGGCAGCGGTGCGCCGGCCCAGGACGGGCGGATCCCGGTGACGCGGTCCACGGCCAGCATCTCCTTCGAGCCGACCACCACGGTGTTGTCCCTGGGCCGGACCTCGAGCACGAACCGGGGCCGGCCGTCGGGGGCCGGCCGGCCGATGTTCAGGCCCTTGCGCTGGCCCACCGTGAAGGCGTGCGCGCCGGGGTGGGAGCCCAGGCGGTTGCCCTCGGTGTCCAGGATGTCGCCCTCGGTCATCTCGATCCGCTCGGCCAGCCAGCCGCGGGTGTCCCCGTCCGGGATGAAGCAGATGTCGTGGGAGTCCGGCTTGGCGGCCACGGAGAGACCCCGTTCGGCCGCCTCGGCCCGGACGAGGTCCTTGGAGGGGGTGTCGGCCAGCGGGAACATCGAGTGCTCCAGCTGCTCGGCGGTCAGCACGCCCAGCACGTAGGACTGGTCCTTGGCCCAGTCCGCGGCGCGGTGCAGTTCCAGGGTGCCGGTCTCCGTCCGGACGACCTTGGCGTAGTGCCCGGTGCACACCGCGTCGAAGCCCAGGGCGAGGGCCTTCTCCAGCAGGGCGGCGAACTTGATCCGCTCGTTGCAGCGCATGCAGGGATTGGGCGTGCGGCCGGCGGCGTACTCGGCCACGAAGTCGTCCACCACGTCCTCCTTGAACCTCTCGGAGAAGTCCCAGGTGTAGAACGGGATGCCCAGCCTCTCGCAGGCGCGCCAGGCGTCCCGGGAGTCCTCGATCGTGCAGCAGCCCCGGGAGCCGGTGCGCAGGGTCCCGGGCATCCGGGACAGTGCCAGGTGCACCCCGACGACCTCGTGCCCGGCGTCCACGGCGCGGGCGGCGGCGACGGCGGAGTCGACTCCTCCGCTCATGGCGGCGAGGACTTTCATACGGTGGGTTCCCTTCGGTACGTGGCGGCGGGGGCGAGACCCCCGGCTCTCAGCGGTGGCTGTTGGCGGTGCGGATGCCGGAACCGTGCCCGGCCATCCCGGCCTTGAGCGCGGCGGCATGGACGCCCGGCAGGACGTCCAGCACCCTCTCAACGTCCCCGGCGGTCGATGTATGCCCGAGGCTGAACCGCTGGACGGCCCGCGCCAGGTCCTCGTCCACGCCCAGGGCGATCAGCACGTGGGAGGGCCGGGGCACCCCGGCCGAGCAGGCCGAACCGGTGGAGGCCTCGACGCCGGCCATGTCCAGGCCGAACAGGATCGAGTCCCCCTCGCAGCCCGGGAAGGTGAAGTGCGCGTTGCCCGGCAGCCGGCGGGTGCCGGCCGGCAGCCGCTCCCCCGTGGCCGGATCCCGGTCCTCGGCACCGGTGAGCCGGGCCTCGGGAAGACGCTCGCGGACGCCGTCGATCAGCCGGTCCCGCAGCGCACCGACGCGCCCGCGTTCGACCGGCAGGTTCTGGGTGGCCTCGGTGGCGGCGGCGGCGAAGGCCTCGATGAGGGCCACGGGGATGGTGCCGGAACGGATGTCCCGTTCCTGGCCGCCGCCGTGCTGGACGGGGGTGAGCGTGGCGTCCCGGCGCACCAGCAGGGCTCCGATCCCCACGGGGGCGCCGATCTTGTGCCCCGTGACGGCCATGGTCGTGGCCCCCGAGGACGGGAAGTCGAGCGGGACGGCCCCGAAGGCCTGCACCGCGTCCGTGTGGAAGGGCACGCCGTGTTCCGCGGCGCAGGCGGCGGCCTCGGCGATCGGCTGGATGGTGCCGATCTCGTTGTTGGCCCACATCAGGGTGGCCACCGCGATGGTCTCCGGGTCCCGGGCGATCGTGGCCCGCCAGGCGTCCATCTCGACCGTCCCGTCCGGGCCGACCGGGACGACGTCCAGGTGCGCCCCCTCATGGGACTGGAGCCACTCGGCCGTGTCCAGGATGGCGGAGTGCTCGATGCCGGTCAGCACGATGCGGTGGCAGGCCGGCCGCCCGGCCCGGCGGGCGGCGTCCCGCCGGGCCCAGTACAGGCCCTTGAGGGCGAGGTTGTCCGACTCAGTGCCCCCGGACGTGAAGACGACCTCGCTGGGGTGGGCACCCAGCGCGCTCGCGAGCGCGTCCCGGGCGGTCTCGACCCGCAGCTTGGCCCCGCGGCCGGAGGAATGCAGGGAGGACTGGTTGCCCAGGGACAGCGAACTGGCCGTGAACGCCTCCAGGGCGACGGGACGGACCGCCGTGGTGGCGGCATGGTCCAGGTACGTCCGGCCGGTGGTGGGGGTCATCCCTCCAGTGTACGAGCGGCCGGTGACGGTGCTCAGGGGGCCGCCGCGGCCCGCGGCCGGACCAGCCGGCCGGCCTCGTCCGGACCGGCTGACGGGACCACGTCCCCCCGCGGCCCGCGCGAGGTCCGGTCACGACGCCGTGCTCCCCCGATCCCCCTGGCGACCTGCCAGAATGGGCGGAGGCCATCCCGTCCCACCGCCCCGATCCCCCGAGGAGCCCGCCGCCATGTCCCAGGTCGAGCCACAGTCCCGGCGCGGGGTCGGCGGATGAGGCCGGAGGACCTCTCCGGCAGGTCGGCCTACGAGGTCCTGGGCGTGGCCTTCGACGCGGACACGGCCACCCTCAAGGCGGCCTGGCGCCGCGCCGCCCGCCGCACCCATCCCGACTACGGCGGGGACGCCGCCGAGTTCCGCCGGGTCAGCCTGGCCTGGCAGCTCATCGGCGACCCGGACTCCCGGCGTGACTACGACCGCGCCTTCAGTGCTCCCGGCCGGGCGGGCGCGGCCGGGACCGCCGGGCCGGGGTCGACGAGCGGGCGCCGGACGACGCCGGGCCCCTCCTTCACCGCCTCCGCGGGCCGTGCCCGTGGCGGGCGGGCCCACGCCGGCGACGGTCCCGGCAGCGCCCGCGGCACCGTGGACTACGACCCGCCGCTGGGCGAGGACACCGTGCTGGACATGATCCGCAGCTCCCAGCAGGTGCACGGCGCGCCCCGCAAGCGCGGCATCCTGCCCGCCGGGAACCGGCTGGTGCGCGAGGCCCGCACCATCCGCACCCTGCAGGCCCAGGTGCTCGGCTCGCTGCCGGCGGCCCGGCTCGTCACCGGGCTGAACCTGAAGTTCGGCCGGATCAGTTCCGGCGCCATCGACCACGTCGTGCTGTGCGGGGACCGGCTGGCCGTGATCGGGTCCCTCCAGGTCCCGGACGGGGTGTACCGGTGGGACGGGGCGGAGTTGCTGCTCGGGGACCGCCGGGTCTCCCCGCCCTCGCTGGCCCCGGCCATGGTGGCCCTGCAGCGGGCCTTCCCCGACTGCACCGTGGGTGGCTTCATCCTGGTGCTCGGGCCGGAGGACAACCCGCACGCCCCCATCATCCAGCTGGACCGCACCCGGTCCCTGGACACCGACGCCGGTTTCCTCACCGATCCGCCCGCCAACGCGCTGCAGTTCGGCCGCGACCTGAAGATGTTCCTCGGCACCGGCCCGGCGGCGCGCCGCGTGGACCGCCGGGTCCTGGCCCGGCTGCTCGGCGCGATGTACTGAGACGCACTGACTAGCATGGTCCGGTGCCCACTGACTCCGCTCCCGGTCCCGACCCCGATCACGCCCCCGCGCCCGACGGCGCCGCGGTCCCCTTCCCGGACAATCCGCACCGGGGCGCCCCGCGGAGCCCCGCCCCCGGCACGCCGGGATTCCGGATCCTGTTCCACGCCCCGGAGATCCCCGGCAACACGGGCAACGCGATCCGCCTCGCGGCGATCACCGGCGCCGAGCTGCACCTGGTGGAGCCGGTCGGCTTCGACTTCTCCGACGCCAAGCTGCGCCGGGCCGGGCTGGACTACCACGACCTGGCGGTGCTCACGGTGCATCCGGACCTCCAGGCGGCGTGGGATGCCCTGCTCCCGGCCCGTGTCTTCGCCTTCACCTCCGGTGGGGACACCCTGTTCACGGACGTGTCCTACCGCGCCGGGGACGTGCTGCTGTTCGGGCGGGAGTCCACCGGACTGCCGGACGAGGTGCTGGCGGACCCTCACGTCACGGCCCGGGTCAGGCTGCCGATGCAGCCGGCCCGCCGCTCCCTGAACCTGGCCAACTCGGCGTCCATCGCGGTCTACGAAGCCTGGCGACAGCACGGCTTCGCCGGGGCCGGCTGAACCGCGCACCCGTCATGTTGCGCCACGGTCACGATCCGCGTGGCAGTATCGGCGTCCCGACCCGACTTCCTATGCTGGGATGACCATGGATAAGCGCGCCCCCGGACTGCCCGACCGACCGTCGACGATCGACGACGAGACCTCCCCGTCCACCACGTCACCCTCCGAGGCCTCCGCCCGTCCCGCCCCGACCGCGACGGACCTGGGCCTGCCCGGGCTCGATCACCTGCTCCGTCTCGCCGGTGAGGGCGACCAGGCCTCCTTCTCGGCGTTCTACGACTCCACCGCCCCCTGGGTGTTCGGCCTGGCCTGCTCGATCTTCGCCTCGCGGAACGATGCCGCCGAGGCCACCGTCCTGACCTACGTCCGGGTCTGGGACGCCGCCCCGGACGAGCGCTTCGAGGACGACTCGGCCAAGGCCCGCCACCGTTCGGTGCTGTGCTGGCTGGAATCCCAGGCGCACGAGACGATGACGCGCCTGCTGCGCACCGATGCACTGCCCGACTACGGCTCCGGCCTGCTGCCGGACAACGCCGGAGCGGCCCAGAGCGGGCGGCGCGAACCCACCACCGTGCTCTCGGCGCTGACGCAGGCCCAGTTCGAGGCCCTCGACCTCGCCTGGGCCGGGGGCCGCACCTACCGCCAGGTCGCCGAGGAACTGGGCGTGGCCGTGCCGACGGTCAAGTCACGGCTGCGCGACGGCGTCCAGCGGATCACCAAGCGCTACCAGGAGAAGTTCCTCGGCCGGGTCGGCGAGGAGGACCCGGTCATGCTGCGCGCCGTGACGCCGGAGATCGCCGCCCGGACCGGGACCACCCGCAACTTCACCCTGAACCTCAGTCAGGACCTGGAGAACGGCCTGGCCAGGGAATGGGCGGACCTGGTGGCCCTGGACGCGCTGGACGATCCGGAGCGCGAGGAACTGGACCGGTACGTCTCCCGCCAGGGACCGGAGTTCACCACGCTCTGGCGCGCGCGCGTGGAGAGCGCCCGCAGGACGGTGACCTGGGCCTTCCGCGGCCTGGCCCACGAGCCGCCGTCGTTCCTGCTCGACGAGCTCCTGCACCGGCTGCCGGCCCAGGACGTCGGCATGGGGCTGGTGGACGGGCTCGGCCCCTCGAACGGGACCGCCGCGAGGATGGTGTCCCTGAGCCGGCCGGTGAAGAAGTGGATGCTCGTGGTGGCCGGACTGCTCGTGGTGGCCCTGGGCCTGTGGCTGGTGGTGCGCCTGATCATGGGCCCCAACGTCGTGGCCGCCGTGGACGGCGCCGAGGACTCCTTCACCACCCAGCAGGTCTCGCTCACCGAGGGCGGGTCCATGCAGGGCCACATCTCCCGGGACCGGGACATGGCCTACGTGACCTTCGCCGGCCTGCCCGACCCGGGCGAGGGCAACGTCTACCAGTTGTGGTTGTTCCCCCGCGACGGTGCGGCGCCCAACACCCTGGGGACCTACGACCTGGACGACCTCCAGGACCCGGTGACGTTCCGCGGTATCCAGCGCTACGCCGACCTGGCGGTCACGGTGGAGCCGGAGGGCGGTTCCGAGACCCCGACGTCGGTCCGGCTGGGCGCGGTGGACCTGGTCCACCAGGTCACCCAGGGCCCGATCTACGGAGGCCACCCCAACAACACCCCGGCCCCGCCCGAACAGCAGGACGAGGCCGGGGGCGAGTGACCGAACCGCTCAGAACCCGCTGATGGTGCTCTCGTCGTTGACGGCCACCAGGTGGAACGCCTCGGCGTAGCGCTCGCCGCCGGCCGGTCCCCCGTCCTCCGTGTCCGGGCTCCAGGTCCGGTGCAGCCCCGCCATGGCGTCCAGCACGAACGCCTCCATCCGGGGCACGTCCGGGTGCTGGGAGACGTGGTGGCGCAGGGCCTGCAGCTTCAGCTGCTCCGTCCCGGTCACGTCCACGGCCAGGTTGGTCAGCGAGGCCGGGCCTCCGAAGAGCACCAGCCAGCGCAGCTTGAACGCCTCCAGGCCCTGCTCGGCCAGGTCGGGGTACGCGAAGGGGTTCTCGACCGCCGGATAGGCGGCGCGCACCACGGCCTCGCCGGCGGCCAGGTGATCCGGGTGCGACCGCTGGAGCCGGCTCCAGTCCCGCTCCGGGTGCATGGCGATCACGGCGTCCGGCCGGTGCCGGCGCATCAGGGCCACCACCTGCTTGACCACCTCGTGGCTGGGCTCGAGGTATCCGTCCCGCTCCCCCATGAACTCCACGTCGCGCACGCCCAGCAGGGCGGCCGCGTCGCGCTGTTCCTGCTGCCGGCGTCCGTCGATGGCGTGACGGTCCCGGGGGTCGAAGCCGCCGGCGTCGCCGTCGGTCATCACGCAGTAGGTGACCTCCACGCCGGCCCGCGTCAGCCCGGCCACGGTGGCGGCCGCCCCGAAGTCCAGGTCGTCCGGGTGGGCGCCGAACGCCAGCACGCGGTGCCAGCCGTGCGCGGCGGCGGCCTCGGCCGGGGTGGGCAGCGTCGACCGGCTCACGACCGACGGGCTCACTGCTGCTCCGCCCCGGACACGAAGGTGACCTCGGCCGACTGCTCCTGGCCGTCCCGCATGAAGTGCACGGTGGCGGTGCCGCCCTCGGGGTACTCGCGCACCACCGCGGTCAGGGACTGGCTGTCCGTCACGGGACGGTCGCCGACGCCCGTGATGACGTCGTCCTTCGTCAGCCCGGCCTCCTCGGCCGGGGAGCCCGAGACGACATCAACCACGCGGGCGCCGGCGCTGAAGCCACCGGAGGCCAGCGCGGCCTGGTCCGCGTCGGACACGCCACTGGCCTGGGCGCCGTCGGCCCCGGCCGGGGTGGCAGGCTGCGGGGTCACCGAGACGCCCAGGAACCCGTGCGTGGCCTCGCCGTTCCGGATCAGGTCCTGCGCGATCCGTTGCGCGTAGTCCACGGGGATGGAGAAGCCCACGCCGATGTTCCCGGCCCCCTCGCCGGCACCCCCGGCCGCGGAGGCGATCGCCACGTTGATCCCGATCAGCCGGCCCTCGGCGTCGATGAGCGCTCCACCCGAGTTGCCCGGGTTGATGGCCGCGTCCGTCTGGATGACGTTGATGAAGATGGACCCCTTGGACTGCTGCTGGTCCGGGAGACCGGGGATGCGGAACTCCGGGGCCCCCTCGGCTCCGCCCTCACCGCCGTCCTGAGGGGCAGAGGAGGACACGGAGATGGTCCGGTTCAGCTTGGAGACGATGCCGTCGGTCACGGTGCCGGACAACCCGAGCGGCGCACCGATGGCGATCGCGGCGTCCCCCACGTTCAGGGTCGAGGACTCACCGAGCTCCATCGGGGTCAGGCCCTCGGCGTCGATCTTCACCACGGCCAGGTCCGACTCCGGATCCGTGCCCACGACCTCGGCGGTGTGGACGGT
The DNA here is from genome assembly GCF_937871995.1 of uncultured Citricoccus sp. Taxonomy (NCBI): domain Bacteria; kingdom Bacillati; phylum Actinomycetota; class Actinomycetes; order Micrococcales; family Micrococcaceae; genus Citricoccus; species uncultured Citricoccus sp. The sequence goes on from NZ_CALMQR010000129.1 coordinate 83,129, forward strand.
GCCGTCCGCGGTCTGCACCGTGATGTCGGCGTCACCGGAGGCGCCGCCCATGGTCACCACGTGGGTGTTGGTCAGGATGTGGCCCTGGTCGTCGAGGATCACCCCGGACCCCGATCCGGCGGACTGCCCGTCCGTGACCGACAGCGTGACGACGGACGGTGCGGCCTTGGCCGCGGCCGCCGTGACCAGCGTGGCGTCCTCGGTCCGGTTGATGTCCAGGCCGTGGCCCTGCTCCCGCACCGTGCCGCCGTCCTGCTGCTGCGTGGTGCCGGCGGCAGTGTCCGCAGTGTCCGCGGCCGCGTTGACTCCAGCGGCCACTCCGCCACCGGCCAGGCCGGCCAGCAGCATCCCGGCGACGAGCGTGCCGACGCCGACCGTCCGGCGGGCACCGCCCAGCCTGTCGGGCCGGTCTCCGCGGGCACCCTGGTCGCCGGGACCGCCCTGGGGTCCCGGCCCGTACGCGGCCGGGCCGGGTTCCGCGGGGTGTCCGGATCCCGGGGCGGCACCGTAGGCGGGCATCGCCTGGGTCTCGTCCCAGCGGGGGTAGGGATCGCGGCTGGCGGACACCTCGTGCACGTCGTCGCCACGAGGACCCGACGGCGGGGACTCCGGGCGGGGTGGGACGGATCCCCCCGCCTCCCGTCCTGCGCCGGACTGGGGTCCGTGGTGGTCCGCGTCGTTCATGGTCGTCGTCCTTCCTGCCGGTCTCCCGGGTGAGGCGGTCCTGCTCCTGGTCTGGGCCGGGCCTGGTCCGCAGTCCATCCTGCCCGGTGCACCTGTTCGATTGGAGCATGTTCTCTGGAGGATTGCTGGAAGCCGGCTCCATAGTTCGCCGTTGGCGCAGTCGCGCTCGTGGCGATCCGCGCAGCGGGGCCCATAGACTTCAGGAGGAAGCCACAGTCCGCGCGGCGCGACCCTGCCGCCGCCGCCACCGGCCGGCCGACCGTGCCCCCGGTTCAGGGTGTCCCGGCCGGTCAGGGCCATGAAGGGTGATCGATGAAGTCCCACGCCGTCCCGCTCGCACCGCCCCGTCTCTCCCCCGCCGTCCTGGCCCTGGGAGTCACCGGGGCCTCCGCACTGTCCGCCGTGGCCGGACTGGCGCTCGCGGACGCCGCGCGGGCCGCCGTGGACATCCCGCCGGGCGTGTTCGTGGTGGACGAGGCCCAGGTCCTGACCCCCGCCCAGGAGAACGAGATCAGCCAGGCGATCGATGACCTGCGCCGTTCGGAGGGCCAGGGCCTCTACGTCCTCTACGTGGACGACTTCGGGGACGCCGCGAGCAGCGGTGAGTTCATCGCCGAGGTGGCCCAGGACAAGGGCATCGGGGACCAGGAGTCCGTCCTCGCCATCGCCGTCGAGTCCCGCCAGGTCGGCTTCGACGCGCACCAGGCCAACAGCATCGCGCCGCTGCAGCAGGAGATCTCGGCCGAGTACATCCTGCCGGCCATGCCGGCGCCGGGTGACGACGACTGGGTCACTCCCGCCCTGTCCACCGTCGAGGGCATCGCCGATGCGACCGACGGCTCCCTGTCCGGTTCCGCCGAGTCCGGTGAGAGCGGGGGCGGGGCCGGCGGCTGGCTGGCCGGCGGCCTCGTGGCGGCGGCCCTGGCCGGCGGCGGCATCGCCCTGGCCAGCCGCACCCGGAAGAAGAAGGCCGCCGGGGCACAGCCCGCCCGCGGCGCCCAGGGCCCCAGGGACCCGCTGGACGAGATGAGCGTGGAGGCGCTGCGCACCAAGGCGGGCTCCCTGCTGGTCGCCGCGGACGACGCGATCCGGTCCTCGGAGCAGGAGGTGGGCTTCGCGCTGGCCTCCTACGGCGAGGAGTCGGTGGAGACCTTCCACAAGGACATCGAGATCGCGAAGGACCACATGCGGGAGTCGTTCCAGCTGCAGAACCAGCTGGACGACCACATCCCGGACACCGAGGAGCAGCAGCGGGCCTGGCTCAAGGACATCATCGCCCGGTGTGAGGCCGTCGGCGCGTCCCTGTCCGCACACCAGAAGGAATTCAACGACCTGCGCCACCTCGAGGACAGCGCCGACTCGGCGCTGGAGGACCTCAGGGCACGCGCCGACCAGGTCGCCGACACCGTCTCCGGTGCCGAGCAGCAGCTCGTCGACCTGCACGGCCAGTACGCGGACTCGGCCCTCGTGGAGGTCACCGACAACGCCACCCAGGCCCGCGAGCGGCTCCAGTTCGTCCAGGCGGCCGTGGCCAAGGCCGAGCAGTCCCTGGCCGCCTCGGACCGGTCCACCGCCGTCCTGGCCATCCGCGCCGGCGAGGAGGCCGTGGCCCAGACGGTCACGCTGGTGGAGGCCGTGGCCAAGGCCCGCCAGCACCTGGACCAGTCGATGGAGAACCTGCGGGTCGGTGTCAGCCAGACGACCCAGGACCTCGCACAGGCCCGGGCGCTCGTGGACGCCGGCCAGCACCGCGAGCTCGCCGGACCCATCGCCGGCGTGGAGCAGACCCTGGGCCGCGTCAAGGCCGGGTTCAGCTCGGGCCGTCCCGATCCCGTGGACCTGCTGAAGCAGCTGGAGAAGGCCCATCGTCAGCTCGACGCGCCGCTCGCGGGCATCCGGGACCGGCAGGAACAGGAGCGGCGGGCCGCCTCGGCGCTCCAGTCGGCGATCATGCAGGCGCAGGCCCAGATCGACGGGACCCAGGACTTCATCGCGGCCCGTCGTGGCGCCGTCGGCTCCCAGGCCCGCACCAAGGTGGCCGAGGCCGAGCGCACCCTGCAGCAGGCCGTGCGGATCTCCGGCCAGGACCCGGTGACCGCGCTGAACCTCGCGAACCAGGCCAGCTCCCTGGCCGACCGCGCCAGCCAGCTCGCCCAGCAGGACCTCAGCAGCTGGGGCGGCGGCTACGCCGGGGCGGGGTACGGCCACGGCGGCCACCGGGGCGGCTACGGTCACGGCGGCGGGGCCGGCGGGAGCTTCGCCGGCGGCCTCGGCGGGGCCATCCTCGGGGGCATCCTCATGGGCGGCCTGCTCGGCGGTGACCATGACGGTGGTGGTGACTGGGGCGGCGGCGGCTTCGGCGGCTTCGGCGGCGGCGGGCTGGGCGGCGGCGACTTCGGCGGCGGTGGATTCGGTGACGCCAGCGGCGGTAGTTTCTAGGCAGGATGACCCGAGACCAAGGCAGGATGAGAGATGTCCGGCGCCCTCCGGCGTCGGGACCCAACGCCCGGTAGCGGGGCACGGGAGCAGGGGCACCGGAGACGCCGGGGTTCCAGAGAAGCAGAACGGAAGGCGACATCGTGGTTAAGCAGTCCATTTTCGGCCGTATCGCAACCCTGGCGAAGGCCAACATCAACGCCATGCTGGACAAGGCGGAGGATCCGCAGAAGATGCTGGACCAGATGGTCCGCGACTACACCAACAGCATCTCCGAGGCCGAGGCCGCCGTGGCGCAGACCATCGGCAACCTGCGCATGATCCAGGACGACTACAACGAGGACATGGACGCCGCCAAGAGCTGGGGGCAGAAGGCCCTGGCCGCCTCCCAGAAGGCCGACCAGTTCCGCACCTCGGGTGACACCGCCTCCGCGGACAAGTTCGACAACCTGGCCAAGGTCGCGATCGAGCGCCAGATGGACGCCGAGCGCCAGGCGAAGGCCGCCGAGCCGACCATCGCCTCCCAGTCCGAGATCGTGGACAAGCTCAAGACCGGGCTGGACCAGATGAAGACCAAGCGCCAGCAGCTGGTGTCCAAGCGCGACGAGCTGGTGGCCCGCGCCAAGTCGGTCCAGGCACAGTCCGCCGTGCATGACGCCGTGAAGTCGATCGACATCCTGGATCCCTCCTCGGAGGTCAACCGGTTCGAGGAGAAGGTCCGCCGCGAGGAGGCCCGGGTCCGCGGCCAGAACGAGCTGGCCGCCTCGTCCCTGGACGCCCAGTTCGAGTCCCTGGAGGACCTGGGCGAGCAGACCGAGGTCGAGGCCCGCCTGGCGGCGCTGAAGGCCGGCAGCACGCAGTCCCTCACCGCCGGCAACGGCTCCGCCGCAGGCGAGGTCGAGCTGGACTACACCCAGGGCTCCACCACGAACTGAGCCCCGTCCCCGCGAAGGCTCCGGCCC
>NZ_CALMQR010000130.1:0-87519 GCF_937871995.1 uncultured Citricoccus sp.
TCGACGGCTTCCTCGCCGAGTGCCGGCAGGGGCGGGAGATGGGCTTCGACGGCAAGACCCTGATCCACCCCGGGCAGGTCGCCGGGGAGGAGGCGGCCGACGCGCCGGAAGCCGTGGGGGATCCGGGTGCGCGCCGGCAGGACGGCGAGCAGTCCGTAGTCCTCACCCCCGGCCGTCACCCAGTCCCGGGCGTCCTGGCCCAGCGCTCGCGCCAGGGGGTCCAGCACGGCGGCGTCGGAGCGCACCCAGTCCGGATCCAGCTCGACGCGGCGGCCGTTCACCAGCGCCAGCCGCCCGGCGTCCTTGGCCACGCCGTCCGAGACGTCCATCATGGCCAGGGCCCCGGCCTCGGCGGCACGTCGACCCGCCCCCAGCACGGGGCGCGGGCGCAACTGGGCCGTCGCGGCCCGGGCGGCCAGCCGCCGGACTCCAGGGGCGCCCCTCCGGAGCCGGTCCAGGAGCTCCTCCCGGGAGGTGTCCAGCACCGCGAGTCCGGCGGCGGCCCAGCCGGCCCGCCCGCACAGTACGAGGTCCACGGGGTCCGCCGCGGACACCGTGGGCGTCATCGCGCGCCGGACCGCGGGGCGGCCGCCGAGGTCTCCGGTGGCCGTGATGGCCAGGGTGATCCGGTCGTCCGAGCCCAGGTCCCCGCCCACGACCCGGCACCGCCGGGCCCCCAGGCGCCTCACGGCCCCGGCGATCCCGGCGGCGAGACCGTCGATCCAGGACACCCCCGTGGTGTGCGGCATGGTCAGGGCCAGCAGCAGCCCGGTGGCGTCCGCCCCCATCGCGTTCATGTCCGACAGGTTCTGGGCCGCCGCCTTCCAGCCGATCGAGTACCCCCCGGCGAAACCCCGGACGTCGTCCCCGCCCCCGCCACGGGATGCCCCGCAGGAGACGGCCGGCCAGTCCAGGCGGAAGTCCCGGTCCTGCGCCATGGCGTCGGTGGAGATGACGAACCGTCCGTCCGGGGCGGACACCACCGCGGCGTCGTCCCCGGGCCCCACCGTACCCTCGGGCCAGTCCCCCGCGGCCGGCAGGACGGCGAAGCGGCGGTTCAGGATGCGCAGGATCCCGGCCTCACCGAGGCCGCCGACCGTCCGGTCCCCCGTGCTGCCCCGCGACCGCGCCTGCTGACCGGTGCTCAATGCCGCCCGCTGGCCGCCGCCAGCGCCTCCCGGAACCGCCCGTAGCGGTTGATCTCCTGGCGCACCGGTTCTGCGATCCGCTGGGCGGCGACCTCGGCGATCGCCGCACGCAACCGGCGTCGGGCCCGCTGGGCACGAGCCCGGGCGCCCAGGCGCACCAGCGGGGCCGCGAGCAGGGCCAGCAGGATGCCGAAGGCCAGCCCGCCGGCCGCCAGCAGGGTGGGGATGGGGAACCCCTCCACGTCCGGGGCGGGGGGCAGGTCGAACTGGAGGTAGGCCGCCAGGGCCAGGACCCCGAGCCAGGCCAGTCCGGCCACGGCCGCCAGCAGGGCGAGCCACTGCAGGACATTGACGAGATGCCACCACCAGGAGGTGGCACCGGCCCGGAGATCGGTCGAGGTGATGGCCTGGTCGAGCTCATCGGGCAGCTGCTCCGCGTGGCTGCGGGCGGCCCGGCGGATCGAGGACCGCCAGGAGTCCGGCGCGCCCTCGCTGGCCGAGTCGGCGAAGGCCCGGACCGCCCCGTCCGCCTGGGCCCGCTGGGCCGGGCTGCGCTCGGGCAGGGACGTGCGGTGCAGACGGGGGTCGTCGGCGCCGGACGTGGCCCCGGGGGCGGCACCCTCACCGCGGCGCAGGCCCAGCCGGCGCAACGGGTCCTGGCGCACGCGGGCCATCCACCGCACCACGGGCCAACCGGTGCGCCGGCCCCCCTCGAGACGGTAGGACTGGGCAACGGCCCGGACCACGGTGGAGGCTCCCGAGGCCTCGGCCAGGGCGTCCACGAGCCGGGACTCGGCCCCCTTGCCGACGCCGGCCGGCACGCCTCCGGCGTCCTCGGACCCCAGTGCGCGGGCGGCGGTCCGCACGTCGGACAGCAGTCGTTCGGTGGCGGCCGAGCGCTGGGCGGCCACCTCGGCGATGGCGGTCCGCACGGCGTCGACACCGGCCCCCGTGGTGGCCGAGGCCGGGTAGACGGGGACGCGGACCAGTCCGTCCCGGGCCAGCAGGTCCTTCAGCGAGGCCACGACCCGCTCGACGTCCGGACCGGCGAGGCGATCCACCTGGTTGAGCACCACGAGGGTGACGGCCCGGTGTGCGGCCAGGGGTTCCAGGAACTCCCGGTGCAGCGCGGCGTCGGCGTACTTCTGGGGATCCACCACCCAGACCAGCACATCCACCTGGCCCACGAGCCGCTGGACGGTCCTGCGGTGACCGGCCGCGATCGAGTCGAAGTCCGGGAGGTCGAGCAGGATCAACCCGCCCGACTCCCGCCGCCGACCCCACCACGTAGTCAGGTCGGTGCCGGCGGCCGGCCCGTCCAGGACGTGCCGCTGGTTCACCTCGAGCCAGTCGAGCAGGGGGCCGGCGCCCTCGGCACCCCACACCGCGGCCATGGGCTCCGAGGTGGTCGGGCGGGTGGCGGCGGCCCGGGCCAGAGCGTGGCCGGTGACGGCGTTGAACAGGCTGGACTTCCCCGACCCGGTGGCGCCGAAGAAGCCGACGACCGTGTGCTCCGCCGAGAGCCGGCGGCGCTGGCCGGCGTGGTCCACCACCTGGCGGGCGGCCGCGAGCGCCTGGTCGGGCAACCGGCCCTCCCCCAGGTCCGTGGCCGTCCGGAGGGCGGCCAGCTTGCGGTCCAGGGGTGTCCCGTCCCGGGGCGCCGGTACGGCGCGCAGGTCCTGTCCCTCGCGCAGGTCCCGTCCGTCGCGGCTCATGCCCCGGCCTCCCCGGTCACGGAGGTGCCGGAGCCGCCGAGCCGGCGCAGTCCGGGGACCAGCGCCCGCAGGTGCTCCGTCTCCTCGTCCTCACGGACCTCGTCCAGCAGGACGGTGAAACGCCGGGCGTCATGGACCAGCAGGTCGCTGACCCGCTGCGCCAGGTTCTGCTGCGAGCGCCGGGCCAGGCGGCGCACGGCGTCCTCGCCGAAGATCGACTCCAGCAGCTTCTGGGCCACCACAGCGGTTCCGCCGGCGATCCCGACCTCGATGCCGAGCAGCCCTCCGGTGGACGCGAAGGACACGATCATCAGGGTCACCGCCACTCCGTTCACGCCCAGGGCGGTCACGCGGGCCATGGTGCGCTTGCCCGCGCCCTCGTCCTCGATGAGCCGGATCAGGTCCTGCTGCCAGCCGCGGATCTCGGCGGCGGCCCGGTCCGGGAAGTCCTCCGGCACCCGGGACAGGTCCCGGCCCTCGAGCAGTGCCCGGCCGGCGGCGTCCTGACGCCAGCGGTCCTCCGACTCCTCGGCGGCGGCGGCCACCTGTTCCACGAGCACGGCGTGCAGTCCGGTCTCGATGGCGGTCTCGACCGCCTCGGGTGGCGCGGGCCGGCCGGTCAGGAAGGCGGTGATCCGGTCCCTCAGGCGCCCGATGCCGGATTCCAGGGACCGGAAGAACTCGCCCGTGCCCACGAAGTCCTGCCAGCGGCTGAGCACCTCTCCGCGCAGCAGGGTGCCGTCGTGGGTGGCCGCCAGCACCCCCTCCCGGGCCTGTCCGTAGGCCGATTCCACGGCACCGGTCAGCCGTGCGGCCGCCTCGCGCTGGTCGTCCTCGGCCTGGGCGATGCCCTCGGCCTTGTCCGCGAGCTGCCGCACCACCCCGTTGAGGGTGCGGCGGGCCACCTCGGACCGGGAGCCGGCGTCGTGGGCTATGGCGGCCAGCCACTGCTGGAGCGGCGCGGCGGTACCGGCCGGCAGCATGCCGTCCGCGTCCAGTGGTGACTCGGTGACGACGAACAGCTCGGCCCCGCCCAGTCCACGCCGGCCCAGCAGTGCGGACAGGTCGGTGGCCACCTCGTCCTCGACTCCGGCCGGCACCCGGTCCAGGACGACGGCGACCGTGATGTCCCGGGCGGCCGCGTCCAGCAGCAGTTCCCACGGCACCGCGTCCGCGTAGCGGTTGGCGGTGGTGACAAAGATCCACAGGTCCGCCGCCGAGAGCAGCTGCGCGGCCAGCCGCCGGTTCTCGTCCGCGATGGAATCGATGTCCGGGGCATCCAGCAGGGCCAGTCCGGGGGGCAGCTGCGGTTCGGCGACCATCACGAGGGTGTCCGTGGCCTGGGGGTCGGGGTCCACGCCCGCCCGCTCGGCCGGCGGCCGCGCACCGGGATCGGCGCGGTGGCCGGTGGTCCGGGAGAGCCCGGGCAGAACCCGAGCGGTGGTGAACCACTCTACGTCGTCCGGGTGGTGCAGCAGGATCGGCTGCCGCGTGGTGGGGCGGATGGCACCGGCCCGGGTCACGGGGTGGCCCACCAGGGCGTTGACCAGGGTCGACTTCCCGGCCCCGGTGGATCCCCCGACGACGGCCAGCAGCGGGGCGTCGAGGCTGCGGTAGCGCGGCAGGACGTAGTCGTCGAGCTGGCCGACGGCGGACCGGCGGACGGCCTCCGTGTCCGCGGCCCCGTCCACGGCCAGCGGCAGGCGGACCGCATCCAGTTCTGTCCGGAGCCGGCCCAGGAGGTCCACGGCCTCGGCGGCGATCCGGGGGGCGGCGTCCGCGGAACCGCCCGCTGCGGGGACCGGCGCCTCCGGTGCGACCGGCAGTCCTGCCCCCGGGGATCCTGCCAGTGGCTCGTCCGGGGAACCGGCGTCGGGGGCTGCTGGCGTGAAGGGTGTGCTCACCACCCCATCATGACACCCGGGACGGAGGTGCCGGGGAACGCAAGAGGCCCGGTCCTGATGGACCGGGCCTCTTGCTCGTGGTGACCCCAGCGGGATTCGAACCCGCGTTACCGCCGTGAGAGGGCGGCGTACTAGGCCGCTATACGATGGGGCCGTCACCGTTGTCCGTCAAGTCCCGCCTGACTGGCGTTTCTCTCCGGGCAACCCCAGAAGTATTTCATACTCTGGGGGCTTTCACCAAATCGGTGAAATCCGCTGGGGTACCAGGACTCGAACCTAGAATGACGGTACCAGAAACCGTTGTGTTGCCAATTACACCATACCCCAATGGCTGTCAAGTGAATGATCCGGTCACCCGGGATTCCCTTGGGCCATCCGCACCAGGTCTCCCTGGCACGGGTGTTTACTATACCGGCGATCGGCGCCGATGACAAAACGGCGCCGGGGTGGGCTCCGTCACCCCGGCCGGGCCCCGGTTCAGCCGGCGTCCGTGGTGCGGGCGGCCTGCTCTGCCGCGAACCGGTCGAGGCGCGCCAGGGCGGAGTCCCGCCCCAGGATCTCGAGGGACTCGAACAGCGGCGGCGAGACCTTCTTGCCGGACACGGCGGTCCGCACGGGCCCGAAGGCCTGACGCGGCTTGAGGCCGAGCCCGTCGATCAGCTCACGCCGCAGCGCGGCCTCGATGGCCTCGGTCCTCCAGTCACCGTCCTCGATCCCGGCCAGTCCGCGTCGCGCCGCGGCCAGGGCGCCGCCCAGGTCGGCGGGCATGCCCTTGAGGGCCCCGTCCGCCGTCGTGATCTGGTCATCGGCCTGGAACAGGAAGGCGAGCATGTCCACGGCCTCGCCCAGCAGGGCCACGCGCTCCTGCACCAGCGGGGCGGCGGCGTCGAGGACCTGGCCCTCGCGCGCCGTCAACGGGTCGGACACGAGACCGGCCTGCTGCAGGTAGGGCACCAGCCGGTCGCGGAAGTCCTGGCCGTCCAGCATCCGCACGTGGGTCCCGTTGATCGCGGTGGCCTTCTTCTCGTCGAACCGGGCCGGATTGGCCAGCACGTGGTGCACGTCGAAGTGCTGCACGAACTGCTCTCGGGTGAAGATGTCCTCGTCCGCCGAGAGCGACCAGCCCAGCAGCGCCAGGTAGTTGATCAGGCCCTCGGGGATGAACCCGTGCTCGCGGTGCAGGAAAAGGTTGGACTGCGGGTCCCGCTTGGACAGCTTCTTGTTGCCCTCCCCCATCACGTACGGCAGGTGGCCGAACGCGGGCATGTACTTCGCCACCCCGATGGCGTATAGGGCCCGGTAGAGCGCGATCTGCCGCGGCGTGGAGGACAACAGGTCCTCGCCGCGCAGCACGTGCGTGATCTCCATCAGGGCATCGTCCAGGGGGTTGACCAGGGTGTAGAGCGGGGAACCGTCCGGGCGCACCACCACGAAGTCCGGGACCGAACCGGCCTGGAAGGTGATCTCACCGCGCACCGTGTCCGTGAAGGTGATGTCCTCCTCCGGCATGCGCAGGCGCAGCGCGGGCTGGCGGCCCTCGGCGCGGAACCCGGCCACCTGCTCGGGGGTCAGGTCACGGTCGTAACCGTCATATCCCAGCTTGGCGTCCCGGCCCGCGGCACGGTGGCGGGCCTCGATCTCCTCCGGCGTGGAGAAGCTCTCGTAGATGTACCCGGCGTCCTTGAGCCGGGCGATCACGTCCTGGTAGATCTGACCGCGCTGGGACTGGCGGTAGGGCGCATGCGGGCCGCCCACCTCCACGCCCTCGTCCCAGTCGATGCCGAGCCAGGACATGGCCTCCAGCAGCTGCTGGTAGCTCTCCTCGGAGTCACGCTTGGCGTCGGTGTCCTCGATCCGGAACACCATGGTCCCGCCCGTGTGCCGGGCCCAGCCCCAGTTGAACAGGGCGGTGCGGATGAGTCCGACGTGCGGGGTTCCGGTCGGTGAGGGGCAGAAACGGACGCGGACCGGGGCGTCGGCGGGGACGGCGGGGATGTCGGCGGGGGCCGTGGCGGAGTGTGCAGTCGTCATGATGACTGCCAGTCTATTATCGACGCCGGCCGGCGCGGCCGGCGCTCAGCGGCGATAGACGCTGGCCAGGGTGCCGATCCCCTCGACCGTCGCCTCGGTGCGCTGGCCCGCCTCGACGGTGCCGACGCCGGCCGGCGTCCCGGTGAGGATGACGTCCCCGGGCAGCAGCGTGAAGGCCTCGGAGACCGCGGCCACGATCTCACGGACGCCGAAGACCATGTCCGCGGTGGTGCCGTCCTGGACGGTCCGGCCGTCCAGGGTCATGGTGATGCGCAGGTCCTCCGTGGCGGAGGTGTCCAGACCGGTCTCGATCCACGGCCCCAGCGGGCACGCGCCGTCGAAGCCCTTCGCCCGGGCCCACTGCAGGTCCGCGCGCTGCGCGTCCCGGGCGGTGAGGTCGTTGGCCACGGTGTAGCCGAACACGACGTCGTCCACGCGGTCCACCGGGACCTCCTTGCAGATGGTCCCGATGACGACCGCGAGTTCCGCCTCGTAGGAGACCTCCTCGGACCAGGACGGCAGCGTGACCGGTTCCCCCGGTCCGACCACGGAGGTGTTGGGCTTGAGGAAGAACTGGGGGCGGTCCGGAACCTCGTTGCCGAGCTCGGCGGCGTGGCCCGCCCAGTTGCGTCCGACGCCCACCACCTTGGACCGCGGGATGATGGGGGCCACCAGCCGCACGTCGGCCAGGGCGTGGCGCGTGGCGGTGGGATGGATGCCCTGGAAGAACGGGTCACCGTGCAGTTCGGTGATCGTCAGCTCCTCCAGGGGGGCGTCCGGCTCCCCCTCGACGATGCCGTACGCGGGCTCTGACTGGGCGACGAAACGGGCGATGCGCATGCCCCGAGCCTAGTGGCACGGCAGCGGGGCCGGGCACCCCGGCAGAGGGCCCCCGCCCCTGTGGAATACTGGGGCCGGGCCGCGAGGCCGGGCCCGGGCCCACCCGTGACGGGAATCATCCGCCGGGCATCACACAGGCATGAGTGAAAGCAGGACCGTGAATCCCACCATCGAGCACCTCCGCCGGGAACTTTCCACGAAAGTCTTCGACCAGGGCTTCCACTGGCGGATCATGTTCCTCGGCAAGTCGATCAACGGCACCACCGACATCGTCTCCTCCCTGTACCGCTCGTTGCGCAACCTCGGGCACCACGTGCTCCAGGTGGACACCTCCCAGCACCGCATCCTGGACAACCCCCACGGGGCCATGGGCGGCATGGGACCCATCTACGTCCCGTACGACCGCATCAAGCACATGGTCGACGAGTTCCGGCCGCAGATGATCATCCTGTGTGCCGGCGGCATGGTGTTCACCGAGGAGGACGCCCGTCTCCTGAAGGACCGCGGGATCATGCTCGTGGGCACCACCCTGTCCGACCCGGACGTCTTCCCCTCCGTGAAGGACCACGTCCACACCTTCGACGTCCACACCACCAACTCCCAGACGGCCCTGCAGATGTACCGGGACGCCGGGGTGGTGAACACCGTGTACCTGCCCTTCGGGATCGACCGCGGCTTCGTCACGCAGGACGTGAAGACCGCCCCCGAGTTCGAGCACGACGTCATCTGCCTGGGTCACGCCCACGACCGCCCGGACCGCAACAAGGTCATGACGGCCCTCGACCGGCAGTTCGACGTCAAGACCTACGGGCGCGGCTGGGAGCTGCCCGGGTCCGAGCCCGTGGCCGGGACGGAGATGGTCCAGGCGCTCAAGGGCGGCCGGATCCACGTCAACTTCCCGCTGACCCGTGCCGGGTTCATCAACATCAAGTGCGGCGTGTTCGAGTCCGCCGGCCAGGGCGCCCTGGTGGCGACCGGGAACTTCGACGAGATGGCCGACTTCTTCGAGTACGGCGAGGAGATCATCGGCTACGAGGACGAGGAGGACCTGGCCCGCCAGATCCGCTTCCTCCTGGACCACCCCGAGGAGTACGACCGGATCGCGGAGAACGGGTTCCGCCGGGTCGTCGAGAACCACCTGTACGAGCACCGCTGGATGGACCTGTTCTCCACCTTCCGTTCCCTCGACGAGGCCTCCTTCCCGTGGCTCGACGCCGAGCGCCGCGAGACCCTGTCCCGCACGCTCTCGGAGTCGCTGCCGCGGGCGAAGAAGGTCATCCTGGCGGGCTTCTACGGAGCCGGGAACATCGGCGACGAGCTGATCCTGAAGTCGGTGTCCCACGCCCTGCACCGGGCGGACCCGGCCGTGCAGGTCCAGGTGGCCGCGGAGAACGCGCAGCGGGTGGAGGCCTCCCACGGCCTGCAGGCGTTCACGCGGCGCAACCTCAACGCGGCCGCCTACGAGGTGCACACTGCGGCCGCGGTCGTCGTCGGCGGCGGCGGGCTCTGGCACGACTACACCTTCGAGCGGGCCGGCGGGCTGCTCGGCCTGTTCACGGGGGCCACCATCTCCATGGCCGGCTTCGGCATCCTGCCGCTCATGGGACGCGTGCTCGACAAGCCCTACCACGTCGTCGGCATGGGCGTCGGACCGCTGACCGACGAGGACGCGCGGGCCACCGTGCGGTACCTCGCGAACCAGACCTCGTCGCTGTACGTCCGGGACCCCGAGTCCGCCGAGCTGCTGCGCTCCCTGCCGGTCGACGCCGACCGCATCACCACCGGGCCCGACGTCGTCCACGCCGTCCCGCTGCCGGCGGCCGAGGACGTCCGCGAGTCCCTGCCGGCCGCCGTCGCCCGCGCCCGGGAGGAGGGCCGGCCGGTCATCGGGGTCAACCTGCGCCCGTGGGCGCACGAGGACATGGACGCCGTGGCGGCCACCGTGGCCGGTGCCCTCGCGGACGCGACGCCCGCCGGGGGCCCCGCCCCGCTCTACGTCTCGGTGCCCATGCAGTCCGGGGCGGCCTTCGACGTCGCGGCGATCGAGCGCGTGTTCGAGCAGTTGCCGGAAGGCTCCGAGACCTGGACCCCCGAGGGGCCCCTGGACCTGGACACCCTCGTGGCGCTCTACGGCGCCATGGACCTGCTGGTGGCGATGCGCCTGCACGCGGCCCTGGTGGCCCACCGCTGCGGGGTGCCCGTCGTCGGGCTCGGTTACGACCCCAAGGTCGGCCGTCACTTCGACGAGGTCGAGCGCGGCGACTGGTGCCTGCCGCTGACCGTGGACCGCACCGCCCTCACGGGCCGGGTCCGCGACGGTCTGCAGGCCGGCCGGGCCGGGTTCTCCGAGTCCACGCTGACCGCCCTGGCGCGGTTGCGCGCCGAGGCGGAGCAGTGCCTGGCCGTGTCCGCGCGGATGATCGCCGACTCCCCCACGCCGCAGGCGGTCTACGAGGTCCCGGCGGAGAACGCCGTGGGGACCGGGGTGCCGGCCCTGCGCAAGGCGCCCCAGCCGACGCGGTTCGTCGGCCTGCAGCCCGCCGGCGTGGGCATCCCCGTGCCGTCGAACCGGCCGGTGGGCCGCTTCCGGGCGAGCGCGTTCGACATCGCCCTGCACCTGCCGGTGACCAAGCCCCGCAAGGGCATGGAACTGCGCTGGGACGGAGAGCTCCACATCGAGGGCGAGGGCGTCAAGGACCTCGGGTTCACCCTGACCTCGGACTGGTCCAACCCCAAGGCCGTGGGCAAGATCTTCGTGGACATCGAGGTGGCGGGCCGGATCTTCTCCCTGGACCTCGCCCGCGACCACGGGACCGTGGTGCTGCACCTCGTGCACCAGGCCGGCGTGGCCCTGCCGTTCACCTTCCGGCTGCGGGTCGCCAAGACCGCCTTCGCCTCGAAGGCGTGGCCGAAGGCCTCCGCCGTCCAGCTGCAGCTCGTCTCGGTGGCGGACAGCGCCGAGGGCCTCGGGCCGGTCCTGTCCGCCTCGGCGGGCACCATCCAGGCCTCCTGACCCGCCCAGACGTCCCTCCGCCGCCTTCCGCCGCGGCCCGCCCTCGACCGGGGTGGGCCGCGGCGCCGTGTCACGCGCCGGGCGGCACGCCTGACCGGCCCGGGTCTCCCCCATGAGTAGATTGAGGAATTATGAGTGACTTCCCCGCATACGGTCAGCAACCCCTCCCGACGCTGGTGAGCTTCTACGCCGGTGACCAGTACTACCACGACGCCGCCGCCCGCCTCCGGGAGGACTGTGAGCGGTTGGGGATGCCGCACCACATCGAGGAACTGCCTGCGGAGGGCCTGGACTGGGGTGCCATCACCCGAGAGAAGATCGGTTTCTACCGCCGGATGCACGACCGGTTCGGGGCCATCCTGTGGGTGGACGTCGATACCCGCTTGGTCGGCCTGCCGGAGGTGCTTCGAGGTTCTCACTTCGACCTCGTGGGCTTCGGCGGCCGGTTCCGTTACATCCGCGAGTACGACCCGTATCAGACGGCACGCTTCTGGGTGCCGTCTTACCTCTACTTCGGTCCCACGCAGGCCGCGAGCGACTTCCTGGACCTCATGCTCGACATCGAGGGTGAGACCGAGGAACGGGTCACGGATGACTACATCCTCCAGGAGGCGTGGAGCCGTCATGAGCTGCCCCTGTCCGTCGGCCTGCTGCCGCCGGACATGATGCTGCGCCCGACCGAGACGCCGACCCATCGGAGTGTCTTCCTGCACGGGCACAGCGGCAATGTCAGCTCCTTCCGCGACCAGGTGGTGCAGCACCAGAACGCCGCGGACAACCCGGCGGTCCGTTCGCGGGTGCTCGGCGCGGAGGCCGTCGATGCCATGAAGGCCGGGAACCGGTTCGCTGCCATCCGGCTGGCGGAGCGGTCCCTCGACTCCCTGCCCACGGATCCCGACGCGGCGATCCGCCTATCGAGGTACCTCAAGCTGGACCGTCAGCACGAGGAGTCAGTGGCGGTGCTGCGGAGTCAGCTCCAGGAGAACCCGACGCTGGATGCGACGAGGCAGGAGCTCGCCGTCCGCCTCAAGGAGCGCCACGACTTCGCCGGTGCCCGGCGCGAGGCCGAGCACGTCCTGACGGGCGCGAGCAGTGCCGCCGCGGCCCGCGCGGCCGAGCTCCTCGACGAGATCGGGCGGGACGAGCGCGCGCGCGACCTGGGTATCGGACCCGCCCGGCGCCTGAGGATGTGGTGGATGAAGACCCCCTACCCCGGTAACTTCGGCGATGTGCTGAGCCCGTGGGTGGTCGAATGGGTGACCGGTCAGCCGCCGGCCTTCGGCCAGCGGGACCGTAGCCTGCTGGCCATCGGTTCCGTCATCAAGTTCGCGCGGGAACGGTCGACGGTCTGGGGTTCGGGGACCCCGCGCCGCGGGGACGCGATGGACCCCAATGCCCGCTACCTGGCCGTCCGCGGCCCCGTCACCCGCGAGGAGGTCCTGGCCGGAGGCGGCTCGTGCCCGGAGGTCTACGGCGACCCCGCCCTGCTGCTGCCCCGTTTCGTCTCAGGACACCAGGGACCCAAGCAGCACGAGGTGGGCTTCATCAGGCACGTCTCGCAGGACAACCTCGACCTGCACCTGGACGACGTGGCCGACATCCGCCTCAGCGGCGTCGGGGAGGGCTTCCTGCGGTCGGTGGTGGACCAGATCACCTCGTGCGAACGGATCGTCTCGACGTCCCTGCACGGGGTGATCGTGGCCAACGCCTACGGCATCCCGGCTCGCTGGGCGGTCATGGGGGACGCCTCGGAGGCCATCAGCGGCGACGGGACGAAGTTCGAGGACTACTTCCGCTCGGTGGGGCTGGAGCCTCAGGCGCCCCTCGAGGTCTCTCGCCATTCCCCCATCACACCGTCCCTGGCCGATGGCCTGCCGGACACGGTCGAGCTGGACTTCGACGGCGACGCACTCGCCGGCGCCCTGCGCGAGGGCCTGGGGCTCTAGGCAGGACCGCGACGGCCCGCCCCGGTGGCTGCTCCCGCGGGAGCGGCCACCGGGGCGGGCCGTATCTCGTGCGTCCCGGGCGCCCCGGCGTCCTCAGGCCAGCCGGTGGAGCCAGCCGTGGCGGTCCTCGCCGTGGCCGGTCTGCAGGTCCAGGAGTTCACGGCGGATGTCCAGCGCCACGGAGTCACCCGGGGTGACGGCCGGGGAGTCGAAGTGCTCCTCGCCGTCCACCAGGCGGCCGATCGGGGTGATGACGGCCGCCGTGCCACAGGCGAACACCTCGGTGATCTCACCGCCGGCCACCCCGTCGCGCCACTCCTGGAGCGTGATGCGCCGTTCGACGACGTCCAGCCCGCGGTCCCGGCCCAGCTGCAGCACGGAGGATCGCGTGACTCCCTCCAGGATGGTGCCGGTGAGCTCGGGGGTGACGAGGGAGCCGTCCTTGAAGACGAAGAACACGTTCATCCCGCCCAGTTCCTCCACGGCGTTGTCCCGGACGGGGTCGAGGAAGAGGACCTGGTCGCAGCCCTGGGCCGACGCCTCGAGCTGCGCGGCCAGGGACGCGGCGTAGTTGCCGCCGAACTTGGCCGCACCGGTGCCGCCGTGACCGGCGCGGGCGTAGTCCCGGGACACCCAGATGGAGACGGGCTTGAGCTCGCCCCCGAAATAGTTCCCCGCCGGGGAGGCGATGACCTTGTACGCGATCTCGTGGGCCGGGCGCACGCCGAGGAATGCCTCGGAGGCGTACATGAACGGCCGCAGGTACAGCGACTGCCCCTCGCCGTCCGGCACCCAGCCGATGTCCGTGGACACCAGCAGGCGCAATGACTCGAGGAAGTCCTCCTCCGGCAGTTCCGGCAGGGCCAGCCGCCGCGCGGAGCGGTTCAGGCGTGCCGCGTTGGCCCGGGGCCGGAACGTCCACACGGTGCCGTCCGGGTGGCGATAGGCCTTCAGGCCCTCGAAGATCTCCTGGGCGTAGTGGAGGACGGCCGTGGCCGGGGACAGGCTCAGCGGCCCGAACGGCTCGATCCGCGCGTCGTGCCAGGTCCCGCCGCTGTGCTGCCCGTCGCCGCCCCAGGTCCAGTCGATGGAGACCATGTGGTCGGTGAAGTGCTGCCCGAAGCCCGGATCCGCCAGGATCTCACGGCGCCGCTCCTCGGAGACGGGCGAGGACTGGGGATGGACGGCGAATTCCATGGACACGACGGATTCCTTCTCTCGTAGTACCCCGGGTGCCACGCAGGCCGGCGCCGGCCGCGCCCAGGGCGTTGCTTCGCGTTCTCGGTGGCCAGCGGGTCCGCTGATGCGCCGGGAAGGTGCATCCATCATATGACCTGCCCGGAGGGCGGTTCAGACGCGGGATGCCTCGACGCCGCTCAGACGGCGGCGGCGATGGCGTCGCCGACCTGCGCCGTGGTGCGCGGTCCCGACTGCGGCGTGCCGGACTGGCCGCGGGCGGCCATGTCCGCCCACACGGCCTCGTTGATGCGCCGGGCGGCATCGGTGCGGCCGGCCTGCTCCAGGAGCAAGGCCCCGGAGAGGATGGCGGCGGTGGGGTCGGCCTTCTGCTGTCCGGCGATGTCCGGGGCCGAACCGTGGACCGGCTCGAACATGGACGGTGCGGTGCCGGAGATGTTCAGGTTCCCGGATGCGGCCAGGCCGATGCCGCCCGTGACGGCGGCGGCGAGGTCGGTGAGGATGTCGCCGAACAGGTTGTCGGTGACGATCACGTCGAACCGCGAGGGGTCGGTGGTCATGTGGATGGTCGCGGCGTCCACGTGCATGTAGTCGTGGGTGACGGACGGGTACTCCGCGGCCACGGCCTCCACCGTCCGCCGCCAGAGGTGCCCGGCGTACACGAGCACGTTGTGCTTGTGCACGAGGGACACGTGCCGGCGCGGCCGGGTGGCGGCCAGCGCGAAGGCGTGGCGGACGACCCGCTCCACGCCGTAGGCGGTGTTGACGGAGACCTCGGTGGCGATCTCCTGGGGCGTGCCGGTCCGGATGGCCCCGCCGTTGCCGACGTAGGGCCCCTCGGTGCCCTCGCGCACGACCACGAAGTCGATGTCACCGGGCTCCGCCAGCGGGCTGGGAACGCCAGGGTAGAGCCGCGCCGGACGCAGGTTCACCCCGTGGTCCAGGCTGAACCGCAGCTTCAGCAGGAGCTCGCGCTCGATCAGCCCGGAGGGGATGCGGGTGTCGTTCGGGGCGGCGCCCACGGCACCGAACAGGATTGCGTCGTGGGCGCGCAGCCGCTGCAGGGTCTCCTCGGTGAGCGTCTCCCCGGTCTGCAGCCAGTGCGCCGCGCCGAGTGAGTAGTCGGTGGTGCGGATCTCCGCGTCACCGGAGGCCTCCGTGGCCGCCCGCATGACCTTGAGCGCCTCGGCGGTGACCTCCGGCCCGATGCCGTCCCCGCCGATGACGGCGATGTCCAGGACGTCCTGGACGGAGCGGGTGGCGGTCTGGGTGCTGGCCGGGCGAACCGTATCGGCGACGTTTTCCATGCTCTCAGGCTAGGCCCGCCCGGGGACACTGGTCCACCATGTGGTCACACTGTCCACCATGCGGACAGGCACCGGTCCCGCCGTGGGACGCGGCCGACCGGCGGAGCCTGGACGCACCGCTGGTCCTAGCCGGCCTCTGGCTCCTCGTGGCGCGGGAAGACCGGGACCGGCGCCGGCAGGGAGGCCCCCGGCACCAGGGCCTCGTCCCAGGCCGCGAAGGACCGCGGCCCGGCACCGGAGGCACCGGTGCGGCCGGCGTCGCCGGAGGCCTCCACCCCGAGCAGGTCCAGCAGGCGCGTGGCCGATCCCGGCATCACCGGCTGGACCAGCAGCGCCACGCGGCGCACCGTCTCCAGCGTCGCGTACAGCACGGTGGCCATCCGCTCCGGGTCGGTCTTGCGCAGCACCCAGGGTTGCTGATCGGCGAAGTAGGCGTTCGCGTCGTTCAGGACGGCCCACGTGGACTCCAGGGCGTGGTGGAAGTCCTGCACGGCGTAGTCCGCCCGCGAGGTCTCCAGCAGGGACGAGACGGACTCCAGCAGGGCGCGGTCGGCGTCGGTGTACTCCCCCGGCTCCGGCACCGTGCCGCCGAGGTTCTTGGCCACCATGGACAGCGAGCGCTGGGCCAGGTTGCCCAGGTTGTTGGCCAGGTCCGCGTTCTTGCGCCCCACCACGGCGTCGTGACTGTACGAACCGTCGGCGCCGAAGGGGAACTCTCGCATCAGGAAGTACCGCACGGCGTCCAGCCCGTAGTGGGCCACCCACTCCGCCGGGGCCACGACGTTGCCCAGCGACTTGGACATCTTCTGGCCCTCGTTGTTCAGGAAACCGTGGATCATCACCCGCCGCGGCAGCTCGAGGCCGGCGCTCATCAGGAAGGCCGGCCAGAAGATGCAGTGGAACCGGGAGATGTCCTTGCCGATGATGTGCAGGTCGGCCGGCCAGTAGCGCGCGAAGCGCTCCGAACCGGTGTCGGGGAATCCGGCACCGGTGAGGTAGTTGGTCAGCGCGTCCACCCACACGTACATCACGTGCTCCAGGGTGGGCTGGACGGGCTGCCCGTCCGGGCCCTTCGCGGTGCCGTCCGCCGGCGCCGGGACGTCGATCCCCCAGTCGAAGGAGGTCCGGGAGATGGACAGGTCCTCCAGCCCGGACTCCACGAACCGGATGACCTCGTTGAACCGGTACTGCGGCGCGGCGAACTGCGGGCGGCTGCGGTAGAGCTCCAGCAGCGGCTCCTGGTACTTCGAGAGGCGGAAGAAGTAGCTCTCCTCCTCCGTCCAGGTCACCTCGGTGCCGGTCTCCGTCGCATAGCGCACGCCGTCCTCGCCCACGTGCGTCTCGTCCTCGCCGAAGAACCGCTCGTCGCGCACCGAGTACCAGCCGGAGTAGCTGCCCAGGTAGATGTCACCGGCGGCCTCCATGCGCCGCCAGATGGCCTGGACGGACTCGCGGTGGTCGGCGTCCGTGGTCCGGATGAACCGGTCGTAGGACACGTCCAGGACCTCGTCGTCCACCTGCTGGAAGGCCGCCGCGTTGCGGGTGGCCAGTTCCAGCGGGGTGATGCCCTCGGCCTCGGCGGTCTGCTGCATCTTCTGGCCGTGCTCGTCCGTGCCGGTGAGGAAGAACACGTCCTTGCCGTCGAGGCGCTGGAACCGGGCCATCACGTCCGCGCCCACGTACTCGTACGCGTGGCCGACGTGCGGCTCGCCGTTCGGGTAGGAGATGGCGGTGGACAGGTAGTAGCTCTGGGCCATGCGCTCAGTGCTCCAGGTCGAGCAGGTCGATCCCGGCGACCCTGGAGGCCCCGATGGACTCGCCCAGCTGCTCGGCGACACCGGCCGGCAGGGCCGCGTCCAGGGTCAGCATGGCCAGGGCCTCGCCGCCCTCGGACTGGCGGGAGACGTCCATGCCGGCGATGTTCACGTCGGCGTCGCCCAGCACGTTGCCGATGGTCCCGATGACGCCGGGACGGTCGGTGTAGCGGAAGACCAGCAGGTGCTCGGCCAGCGGGACCTCGATCTCGTAGCCGTCGATCCCGACCACCTTCTGGACCTGCTTGGGCCCGGTCAGGGTGCCGGACACGGACAGCTGGGTGCCGTTGGAGGTGGCGCCCTTGACGGTGACCGTGTTGCGGTAGGCCGGGGACTCGGAGGTGGTCGTCAGCCGGGTCTCCACGCCCCGCTGCTCGGCCAGGACCGGGGCGTTGACGTAGGAGACGTGGTCGGAGACCACGTCCGTGAACACGCCCTTGAGCGCGGCCAGCTGGAGGGACTTGACGTCCTTGTCCGCGATCTCACCGGCGACCTCGAGCTCCACGACGGTCAGCGAGTCACCGGTGGACAGCGCCGTCAGGATGCGGCCGAGCTTCTCGGCCAGCGGGATGCCCGGGCGGACGTCCTCGTGGATGATGCCGCCGGCCACGTTGACGGCGTCCGGGACGAGCTCGCCGGCCAGGGCCAGTCGCACCGACTTGGCCACGGACACGCCGGCCTTCTCCTGGGCCTCCGAGGTGGAGGCCCCCAGGTGCGGGGTCACCACGGCGTTGTCGTGGGTGAAGAACGGCAGGTCGATGGCCGGCTCGGAGGAGAAGACGTCGATGGCCGCGCCGCCGACGGTGCCGGCCTCGAGGGCGCGGTTCAGCGCGTCCTCGTCGATCAGCCCGCCGCGGGCCACGTTCACCACGTAGGCGGTGTCCTTCATGATCGCGAACTGGTCGTCGGAGATCATCCCGATGGTCTCCGGGGTCTTCGGCATGTGGATGGTGATGAAGTCGGCCTGGGCCAGCAGCTCGTCCAGGTCCAGCAGGCGGGCACCGATCTGCTGGGCCCGCGCGGAGGTGATGTACGGGTCGTAGGCGAGGATCTCCATGCCGAACGAGCGCATCCGCTCGGCCACGAGCGAGCCGATGCGCCCCAGCCCGATGATGCCAAGCTTCTTCTCATACAGCTCGACGCCGGCGTACTTGGAACGCTTCCACTCCCCGCCCTTCAGGGCGCGGTTGGCCGGGGCGATGTTGCGGGCGACGCCGAGGATGTGGCCGCAGGTGAGCTCGGCAGCGGACAGCACGTTCGAGGTCGGGGCGTTGACCACCATGACACCGGCCTGGGTGGCCGCCTTGGTGTCCACGTTGTCCAGCCCGACGCCGGCCCGGGCGATCACCTTGAGCCGGGAGGCGGCCCCGATCGCCTCGGCGTCCATCTTCGTCGCCGAGCGGATCAGCACCGCGTCGGCCTCCGGCAGGGCGGCCAGCAGCTGGGCACGGTCGGCACCATCGGTCGTCCTGATCTCGAAATCCGGACCCAGGGCGTCCACGGTGGCCGGGGAGAGTTCTTCAGCGATGAGGACGACGGGCTTGGTTTCAGACACGGGAGGTTCACCTTCGGATAGACATTGACGCCGGCTCGGAACGTGGGTCGGCCGATCTTGATTCTAGGACCTGGAAGCACGGCGGCCCCCCGTGTGCACGAGGGGCCGCCTTCACGCCCGGGATCACCCCGGGCGCCGGTGGGGTGGTACGGCTCAGCGGGCCGCGGTGCCCTCGGTGTAGTCGTCGTCGGAGTCCTTCAGCCAGGAGAACATCTGGCGCAGCTCGCGGCCGGTCTTCTCGATCGGGTGCGCCTCACCGGCGGCACGCAGCTTCTTGAACTCCGGTGCCCCGGCGGCCTGGTCGTCCATGAAGCGCTTGGCGAAGGTGCCGTCCTGGATGTCGGCCAGCACGGCCTTCATGTTCTCCTTGACGCTCGGGTCGATGACACGCGGGCCGGAGACGTAGTCGCCGTACTCGGCGGTGTCGGAGACGGACCAGCGCTGCTTGGCGATGCCGCCCTCGACCATGAGGTCCACGATCAGCTTGAGCTCGTGGAGCACCTCGAAGTAGGCGACCTCGGGCTGGTAGCCGGCCTCGGTCAGGACCTCGAAGCCGTACTGGATCAGCTGGGAGGCGCCGCCGCACAGCACGGCCTGCTCGCCGAACAGGTCGGACTCGGTCTCCTCGGTGAACGTGGTCTCGATGACGCCGGCGCGGGTGCCGCCGATGCCCTTCGCGTAGGACAGGGCCAGGTTCTTGGCGTTGCCGGTGGCGTCCTGCTCGACGGCGATCAGGGCGGGCACGCCGCGGCCGGCCTCGAACTCACGGCGGACCACGTGGCCCGGGCCCTTCGGGGCCACCAGCGCGACGTCGACGCCGGCCGGGGGCTGGATGTAGCCGTAGCGGATGTTGAAGCCGTGGGCGAAGAACAGGGCGTCACCGTCCTGCAGGTTCGGGGCGATGTGCTCCTGGTAGACGGCGCCCTGGACCTGGTCCGGGGTGAGGATCATGATCAGGTCCGCCTCGGCAGCGGCCTCGGCCACGGAGACGACGCGCAGGCCCTCGGCCTCGGCCTTGGCACGGGACTTGGAGCCCTCGGCCAGGCCGATGCGGACGTCCACGCCGGAGTCACGCAGGCTCAGCGAGTGGGCGTGGCCCTGGGAGCCGTAGCCGATGACGGCGACGGTGCGTCCCTGGATGATCGAGAGGTCGGCGTCGTCTTCGTAGTACTTGGTGGTCACAGGAGATCTCCTCGGTGTGTTGTTCGGTGGTTGTCGGGAAGTGGGTGGGGACCCGAAGGTCAGTTCCGGGTCAGGGCGCGGTCGGTCATCGACTTGCCGCCCCGCCCGACGGCGATGGTCCCGGAGCGCACGAGCTCGCGGATCCCGAAGGGCTCGAGCACCTCCAGCAGCGCGGCCAGCTTGTCGGCCGCGCCGGTGGCCTCGATGGTCACGGAGTCGGTGGAGACGTCCACCACGGAGGCGCGGAACAGCTCGACGGCCTGGACGACCTGGGACCGGGTGGCCGCGTCCGAACGGACCTTGACCAGCAGGTGGTCGCGCTGGACGGAGTTGTCGGCGCTCAGCTCGACGATCTTGATGACGTTGACGAGCTTGTTGAGCTGCTTGGTCACCTGCTCGAGCAGGTCTCCCTCGGCGTCCACCACCACGGTGATCCGGGACAGTCCCTCGATCTCGGAGGTGCCCACGGCCAGGGAGTGGATGTTGAAGGCGCGGCGGGCGAAGAGGCTGGCGACGCGCGTCAGCACGCCCGGCACGTCCTCGACCAGTACGGACAGCGTGTGTCGTGCCATGGGTCAGTCCTCCTCGTCCCAGTCCGGGGTCATGTCCCGGGCCACCTGGATCTCGTCGTTGCTCACGCCGGCCGGAACCATGGGCCACACCATCGAGTCACGCGAGACCACGAAGTCGACGACGACCGGGCGGTCGTTGACGGCCAGGGCCTGCTCGATGGTGGCGTCCAGGTCCTCCTCCCTCTCGCAGCGCAGCCCGAGGCAGCCGTAGGCCTCGGCGAGCTTGACGAAGTCCGGGACGCGGATGGTGTCGTGGCCGGTGTTCAGGTCGGTGTTGGAGTAGCGGGACTCGTAGAACAGCGTCTGCCACTGCCGGACCATGCCCAGCGAGGAGTTGTTGATGACGGCCACCTTGATCGGGATGTTGTTGATCAGGCAGGTCGCCAGTTCCTGGTTGGTCATCTGGAAACAGCCGTCGCCGTCGATGGCCCAGACCACGCGGTCCGGGTCCCCGACCTTGGCGCCCATGGCGGCCGGCACGGCGAAGCCCATGGTGCCCAGGCCGGCGGAGTTCAGCCACTGGTGGGGACGCTCGTACTTGACGAACTGGCTCGCCCACATCTGGTGCTGGCCCACGCCCGCCACGTACACGGCCTCGGGGCCGGAGTGCGCGTCGAGGCGCTCGATGACCTTCTGCGGGGACATCAGCCCGTCCTCGGTGGGGGCGTAGCCCATCGGGTAGGTCTCGCGCAGCCGGTCCAGCACGGTCCACCACTCGCCCAGGTCCGGGGCACCCGACTCGGCGTGCGCGTCCCGCACGGCGCCGGTGAGCTCCGGGATGATCTCCTTGACCGAGCCGACGATCGGCACGTCCGCCGGACGGTTCTTGGAGATCTCGGCGGGGTCGATGTCCGCGTGGATGACCCGCGCCTTCGGGGCGAACGTGGACAGCTGGCCGGTGACCCGGTCGTCGAAGCGCGCGCCAAGGGTGATGAGCAGGTCGGACATCTGCAGGGCCGAGACGGCGGCCACCGAACCGTGCATCCCGGGCATGCCCAGGTGCTGGCGGTGGGAGTCCGGGAAGACGCCGCGGGCCGTGAGGGTGGTGACCACGGGCGCCCCGGTGAGCTCGGCCAGCTCCCGCAGCTCCGCACTGGCGTGGCCGCGGGAGACGCCGCCGCCCACGTAGAGCACCGGCCGCTCGGCCTGCTGGATCAGCCGGGCTGCCTCGCGGACCTGCTTGGAGTGGCCGCGGACCACCGGACGGTAGCCGGGCAGGTCGATCCTCGGCGGCCAGGAGAACTCCATCTGGGCCTGCTGGGCGTCCTTGGCCACGTCGACCAGCACGGGGCCGGGACGGCCGGTCGTGGCGATGTGGAACGCCTCGGCGAGTGCCTGCGGGATGTCCTGGGCGTCGGTGACCAGCCGCGAGTGCTTGGTGATCGGCATCGTGATGCCCACGATGTCCGCCTCCTGGAAGGCGTCCGAGCCGATCGCCGCGGAGGCGACCTGGCCGGTGATGAACACGCAGGCCTCGGAGTCCATGTGGGCGTCGGCGATCGCCGTGACGAGGTTGGTGGCCCCCGGGCCCGAGGTGGCGATCGCCACGCCCGGACGGCCGGTGGCCAGGTAGTAGCCCTGTGCCGCGTGGCCGGCGCCCTGCTCGTGGCGCACCAGGACGTGACGGATCGTCTGGGAGTCCATCAGGGGGTCGTAGGTGGGCAGGATGGCCCCGCCCGGCAGGCCGAAGATGTCCGTGACGCCCAGTTCCTCCAGGGAACGCACGATCGCCTGCGACCCGGTCATCGTGACCGGTTCGACGACACGGTTCGGCCCGGGGACCAGGCTCTCGCCCGCAGGCTCGTTCCTGTCCCGCGGCTCGCGGGATGCATGTGAGGTCATCACCGCTGGGGTGATCCGGGGTCCGTTACTCATTGCTGTGCCTTCTTGCCTAGCTCTTCTGGCGCTGTACTGGAGCATCCGGGGTACCTGTGCGGTACCCCGGTCACCTCTGGTGCCCGCCGGCGGGTGTCCCCCGCGGCGTCCGCCGGAGTGGCGGAGGAGTCAGTGGCGCTGATGTGGTGGCCAGCGTCATGCTTGCATCTCCAACAAATAAACCCCGACGTCGGCCGGTCGGCCCGCTCGGGGTTTGGCGCGTGGCGGCGGGCGGACCCGCTGATCCGAACCGTAGTTCAGGCCACGCGCTGGATAACGACAACTAGTCGCATGTTGGACATGGTGACCAGTATCCCCGAGGCACGCCGTCCGGCGTCAATCCATCCTCTCACGGTCTCACATCGTGAGACGGGCGTCCGCTCCGTGGACACGCCGGGTCATCCGGCGTGTCCACGGACACGGGGCGCACCGGTCAGCCCAGGTACGCGCCCTCGGCCGCCGAGTGCACGAGCTTGGCGTACTTGCCCAGGACCCCCGTGGTGAACTTCGGGGGCACCGGCTCCCAGCCCTCCCTGCGGCCCTCGAGCTCCTCGGCCGGGACCAGCAGGTCCAGCGTGCGGCCGGCGATGTCCACCCGGATCCGGTCGCCGTCGCGCACCAGGGCGATCGGGCCGCCGTCGGAGGCCTCTGGGGCGATGTGCCCGATGCACAGGCCCGTCGTGCCGCCGGAGAACCGGCCGTCGGTGAGGAGCAGGACGTCCTTGCCCAGCCCGGCCCCCTTGATGGCGCCGGTGATGGCGAGCATCTCGCGCATGCCGGGACCGCCCTTGGGACCCTCGTAGCGGATGACCACCACGTCACCGGCCTTCAGCTCGCCGGCCTCCAGGGCGTCCATGGCCTGGCGCTCGCGCTCGAACACGCGGGCGGTGCCCTCGAACACGTCGGCGTCGAAGCCGGCGGACTTCACCACGGCGCCCTCGGGTGCCAGCGAGCCCTTCAGCACGGCCAGGCCGCCGTTGTGGTGCAGGGGGTTGTCCAGGGCGCGCAGCACCTTGCCGTCCGGGTCCGGCGGGTTGATCCCGGCCAGGTTCTCGGCCACGGTCTTGCCGGTGACGGTCAGGGCGTCACCGTGGACCAGGCCCGCGTCCAGCAGGGCCTTCATGACCACGGGCACGCCGCCGACCTTGTCCACGTCGGTCATCACGTACTGGCCGAAGGGCTTGAGGTCGCCCAGGTGCGGGACCTTGTCACCGATGCGGTTGAAGTCGTCCAGGGTGAGGTCCACGCCGGCCTCACGCGCGATGGCCAGCAGGTGCAGGACCGCGTTGGAGGACCCGCCGAACGCCATGGTCACGGCGATGGCGTTCTCGAAGGCCTTCTTGGTCATGATGTCCCGGGAGGTGATCCCCAGGCGCAGCAGGTTGACCACGGCCTCACCGGACTTGCGGGAGAACGCGTCGCGGCGCCGGTCGGCCGACGGCGGGGCGGCGGAACCGGGCAGGGACATCCCCAGCGCCTCACCGATGCAGGCCATGGTGTTGGCGGTGTACATGCCGCCGCAGGCACCCTCCCCGGGGCAGATCGCCCGCTCGATGGTGTCCAGGTCCTTCTCGCTCATCAGTCCCCGAGCGCAGGCGCCCACGGCCTCGAAGGCGTCGATCAGGGTGACCTGCTTCTCCGTGCCGTCCTCGAGGGTGGCGTAACCGGGCATGGTGGATCCGGCGTAGATGAAGACGCTGGAGACGTCCAGCCGGGCGGCCGCCATCAGCATGCCCGGCAGCGACTTGTCGCAACCGGCCAGCAGCACGGAGCCGTCCAGCCGCTCGGCCTGCATCACGGTCTCCACGGAGTCGGCGATGACCTCGCGGGAGACCAGCGAGTAGTGCATGCCGTCATGGCCCATCGAGATGCCGTCCGAGACGGAGATGGTGCCGAACTCCAGCGGGTACCCGCCACCGGCGTGCACCCCCTCCTTGGAGGCCTGGGCCAGGCGGTCCAGGGAGAGGTTGCACGGGGTGATCTCGTTCCACGAGCTGGCGATGCCGATCTGCGGCTTCGCGAAGTCCTCGTCCCCCATGCCGACGGCGCGCAGCATGCCGCGGGCCGGGGCACGCTCCATGCCGTCGGTCACCGCGCGGGAGCGTGGCTTGATGTCGGGAGCCGCGGCGTCGTCGCCGCCGGCCCCGCCGGCTGCACCGCCGGGAAGGGTCGTGTCTGCGCTGGGGGTGGTCATGGCGACCATCCTAGGACCGCCGCCGGCGTGCCGCGCGGCACGTGACGGCCGGGGCCCGCGAACCTCCCGGCAGGTCACCGGCGTCCGCGAGCCTCCCCGCAGGTCACCGGCGTCCGTAGAATGGGCGTCATGAACGGCGAAGACCTCAAGCGCATGCTCCGGGAGGCCTTCGACGCGAGGGTCTTCAACTACGGGGACTTCAACCTCGTCTACGGCCAGCCCTCCGGCGCCGGCGACCCCTGGGTGATCGGCTACCGGCACCAGCCCCTGGAGCTGTTGCTGTGCCCCGTCGACCTCGAGGCCCTCCCCGAGGTCCCCGTGGGGCCGGACATCGCCACGGTCTCCCTGGGCAACGTCGCCACCCTGGCGGACACCGGCAGCGGGTACCAGGTGGAGACGGTCACCGGCTTCCGCACCTGGTTCGAGGTCAGCGGCACTCCCCGGATCCTGCTGCCGGAGAACCTGCGTCCCACCGGACCCGGGCCGGAGGACGACGGCACGGTCATCCTGGGCCAGGAACCGGACGCCGAGGACTTCCACGAGTTCATGTCCCACTTCATGGACACCCTGGAGTCGTACTACCGGACCTGTTGACCCACCCCCTCGACTCACCCGCGGCGGCGCCGGCCGACCGTGACGGAGATCTCCCGCCCCTCGATTTCGCATCCGCCCCCGACCTCTGCTAAAGTTTTTCCTCGTTGCACGGACCGATTATCGGTCCACGGAACACTGCGCCTCTAGCTCAACTGGCAGAGCAATTGACTCTTAATCAATGGGTTCCGGGTTCGAGTCCCGGGGGGCGCACCACAGCTCGCATCCATCGCAGACGACAAGGCCCCGGTCAGGTGACCGGGGCCTTCTCGTGTCCCCGCGAGGTCCGGGACCACGCGGGTCGTCCGCTGGTCGCACTCGAATCGTACGCACTGCGACGGGACCTGCGTCCCGCCCACTCCCCTCGTACACGTCCAGGCCTACCTCACGTCACCGAAGCGTGCCACGATGTCGCTGTAGCGGCACCGGGTCGGGTGTCGCAGGTCCCCCCGTGAAAGGCCGCCAGCACCGTGTCTCGACGATTCGCGCCCGCACTCGCCACCACCACCGCACTGGTCGTCCTGGCCGCCACGGGCGGGATGGTCCCGAGCGCCGCGGTGCCGGGTGCACACGCCGAGCGCGCCATGACCTACCTGGCCCCGTCGTCACCGCAGCGATCCGCGTATGCGGGCGCCGGCGTCGTGACCGCTCCCGACGCGGTGGTCGAGGCAGCCTCCCGGGCCGGCCTGGCGGAGGGCACGGCGGAGCGGACCCGGGTGCGACAGGTCCAGTCCTCCTCCGGGCAGGCCGCACTCGACCGCTACGCCGGCGAGGTCCCCCCCTA
Organism: uncultured Citricoccus sp.; assembly: GCF_937871995.1. NCBI lineage: Bacteria > Bacillati > Actinomycetota > Actinomycetes > Micrococcales > Micrococcaceae > Citricoccus > uncultured Citricoccus sp. The sequence goes on from NZ_CALMQR010000130.1 coordinate 25,669, forward strand.
CGTCAACGCCGCGCCCCTGGCCCTGGTCGGGCGAGCCTTCGACCACCCCGTGGCCGGCCCCTTCACCCTGAGCTCGGCCTTCGGCTGGCGGAAGAACCCCACCCACGTCGGCCCGACCGCGCAATTCCACATCGGCCTGGACTACGCGGTGGCCTGCGGAACGCCGGTCCTGGCCGCCGCGGACGGCACGGTCGTCTCCGCCGGGGAACGGGGTACCGGCGGACTGCGCGTCGACATCGACCACGGCGACGGGCTGGTGACCTCCTACCGGCACAACTCCCGGCTCCTGGTCTCCCCGGGTGACCGCGTGGGCCGTGGCGACGCGATCAGCCTGTCCGGGACCACGGGCAACTCGACGGGATGCCACCTGCACTTCGACACCACCCTCGAGGGCCTGTACGTCGACCCGGTGCACCTGCTGCCGGAGGTCGCCGGACAGCCCCGGGCGCTGGACGCGGTGGACCGGGAGCGCATCCGCGCGGCCGCGCGAGAGGACGCGCCCGCCGTCGCACCGGAGCGCAGGGAGGCCGCCCCGCGGACCGGGCAGCCGGCCGCGCCGGGGCCGATCGCCCGGGAGGCCGCCCCGCGGACAGGGACCCGGGGTGATCACGCCCGGGCCCCGGAGGCACCAGCGGCAAAGGACCGGTCACCGCGTCCCCCCTCCGCCGGGCCGTCCGGGACGCCTGCCTCGCCCGGTGCATCCCCCACCACGCCCACGGCGACGCGGCCGGCCGAGCGAGGCCCGAAGCCCTCGGGCACCACGAAGCCGGTGCACCCGAGGCCCACTCCGCCGGCAGTCACCCCGAAACCGAAGCCCGCCGCGCCGGGGACCCCCGCCGCCACGGAGCCGGCCGAACCCGCCCAGCCGACACACCCCGGACCGAGCGCACCGGCCACGCCGACGCCGACGAAGCCCTCCACGCCCGACCCCGCCCAGCCCACGCCGACCACGCCCACCACGCCCGGCCCCGCCCAGCCCACACCGACCAAGCCCGCCCAGCCCACGCCGTCGCCGTCGCCGACCGAACCCGTCACGCCCACGCCGTCGCCGACCGAGCCCACCGCACCGGAACCGTCGGTGCCGGCCAGTCCCCCTGCTCCCGTCTCGCTGACCGAGGAGGAGGCGGCGCGGTGGTGCCTGCCCCTGGACGACGACACGGAGCAGGCCAGGCCGGACTTCACCACGATCTTCACCGGGGACTTCGCGGACCTCGTCGGACTCGTCGCCGTCCTCGACGACGAGGGTGGACCCGAGCCCGTGACCGAGGAGACCCTCGTGGAGGTCTCGCCCTCGGCCCTGTGGCTGGAGTCCCTCCCCGCCTGCTCCGATGCCGAGTTCCTCGAGACCGCACTCGGCTGAACGCCTACAGTGGACCGCATGACTGCTCCACACCGCCTGGCACCGGGCGACGCCGCTCCCGCCTTCACGCTGACCGACCAGGACGGCACCGCCGTCTCGCTGGCCGACTACGCCGGCCGCACGGTGATCGTGTACTTCTACCCCGCCGCCGCCACGCCCGGCTGCACCACGCAGGCCTGCGACTTCCGCGACAACCTCGCGTCCTTCACCTCCGAGGGCTTCGCCGTCCTCGGCATCTCCCCGGACGGGCCCGCCAAGCTCCGGAAGTTCGCCGCGGACGAGGACCTGACCTTCCCGCTGCTCTCCGACGAGGACCATGCGGTGGCCGAGGCGTACGGCGCATGGGGAGAGAAGAAGAACTACGGCCGCACCTACGAGGGACTCATCCGTTCCACGGTCGTCGTGAACGGAGACGGCGCCGTGGAGCTCGCCCAGTACAACGTGCGGGCCAGCGGTCACGTGGCCAAGTTGCGCAGGGACCTGGGACTGGCCTGACCGGCGGGCGGTGACGGCCCTGCACCGGGTAAGATGGGCCGTTGTCCCCGCCCGCGGGGGCGCGCGGGCGTGGCGAAATTGGCAGACGCGCTGGATTTAGGTTCCAGTGTCTTCGGACGTGGGGGTTCAAGTCCCCCCGCCCGCACGATTCGTGCTCCAGGACAGTCCGGTCCCTGCGCCGGCTCCTCCTCAGGGCGGGTCGCAGCCGGAGGACACGTCAGACGAGGAGGCCCGTCCGGGTGGACATCTCACGCCGCACCGTGCTGAGTTCCCTGGCTGCGGCCCTGGCCCTCCCGCTGACCGGGTGCGCCACCCAGATCCGCGGTGAGTCCTCCCCCCATGACGCCACCGCGCCGGTCCCTCCGGCACCCACTCCCCCGGTGCCGTCGACGGTGCCGGTGACCATCGGGGTCCCGTCCCGGCCGAGGACCCTCGACCCGGCGCTGGCCGTGGACGCCGAGTCGCACCGCAGCACCCGGCAGGTGCTCGAGAACCTCCTCGGCGTGGATCCGGACACCGGTGCGCCGATCCCCCGGCTGGCCAGCGACTGGCAGGTCACCGACGACGGGTTGCGCTACACGTTCTCCCTGCAGCCCGGTGTCGACTTCCAGGATGGCACCCCGCTGGACGCGCAGGCCGTGGTGGCGAACTTCGAGCGCTGGGCCCGCCTGCCCGAACTGCTGGGCGGGCAGCGCATGGCCGCCCTGCCGCAATTGACCTTCCCCTCCGTCTTCGGCGGCTACGCCGGCCAGGACGGATGCCGCTACCGGGCGTGCGAGGCCGTCGGGGAGCGGACCGTCAGCCTGGTCCTCAGCGATCCCATCGTGTTCCTGCCCGCCGCGCTGACGGCCCCCGCCTTCGCCCTCAGCTCCCCGGCGTCCTGGGCGACGTTCGACGATGCCCTGCCCGCCACCCCGGCCGACCGCCTGCCCCCGGCGCGGCCGGCCGGCACCGGCCCGTTCCGCTGGGGTGAGCAGGACGACGGCGACCGGCTGGTGCTGGAGGTGAACGCCGGGTACCGGGGTGAGCCGACCGCCGTCGGGCCCGTGACGCTGGCCGTGGTCCCCGGGGCCGGTCAGCGGCTCCGGGAACTGCGCCGCGGCCGGCTGGACGCCTTCGACTTCGTCGCCCCGGACACCCTGCGTCCCCTGGTCCAGGGCGGGGCACAGGTCCTGCAGCGGGATCCGCTGTCCGTGCTGTACCTGGGGATGAACTCCCGGCACCCGATCCTGGGACAGCTCTACGTGCGCCAGGCGGTGGCCCACGCCGTCGACCGGCGCGCGCTGGTCGAGGAGTACTTCCTGGCCGGCTCGGCCCGGGCCCATGAGTTCGTGCCGCCGTCCCTGGGCGTGGCGAACCCGGAACTGACCACCTACGACTACGACCCGGCGGAGGCCACCCGCCTGCTGGAGCTGGCCGGTTACCGCGGGCAGCCCCTGGACTTCGTCTACCCGGTGCACACCTCGCGGCCCTACCTGCCCGCCCCCGAGGCGGTGTACGCGCGGATCGCCGGTGACCTGGCCGCGGCCGGCTTCGTGCTCAATCCCGTACCGGTGCCGTGGGACGAGGGGTACCTGGACCGGCTCGGGGCGGACCGGACCCGGGCCTTCCACCTGGCCGGGCGCACCGGGGAGTACCGTGATCCGCACCACTTCCTGGCCCCGCTGTTCGGCCACGACTCGGCGGAGTTCGGCTACCGGAACCCGACCGTCATCACGACGCTGGCGGACGCCGTGTCCGCCCGGAACCCGGAGAACCGGACGGCGTTGTACCGCAAGGCGGCGGAGTCACTGGCCCTGGACCTGCCGGCACTGCCCCTGGCCTACCCGATCTCCGCCGTCGCCACGGGCCACACCCTGGTCTCCTACCCGACCTCCCCCGTGCTGGACGAACGGTTCGACCAGATCGTCCCGGTGGACGGACCGGCCCCGGCCCAGTAGTAAAGTCGACTCAGACCACTGTTCGAAAATCGGGAGAGAAACGTGAGCCAGCAGACTGCCCCAACCACCTACGACGTCGTCCTGGTGGGAGGTGGCATCATGAGCGCCACGCTGGGTACGTTCCTCCAGCAGCTCCAGCCCGACTGGTCCATCGCCCTGTACGAGAACCTGAACCAGGCCGGCCTCGAGGCCTCGGACCCGTGGAACAACGCCGGCACCGGTCACGCGGCCCTGTGCGAGCTGAACTACTCGCCGCTCGGACCCGACGGCAGGGTGGACCCCACCAAGGCCATCGGCATCAACGAGCAGTTCCAGGTCTCCCGCCAGTTCTGGTCCCACCTGGTCAACGAGGGCCGGCTCGGTGACCCCAAGACCTTCATCAACCCGCTGCCGCACATGAGCTTCGTGTGGGGTGACGACCACGCGGACTACCTGAAGACCCGCCACGCCTCCCTCAGCGCGCAGCCGCTGTTCGAGACCATGGAGTACACGGAGGACCCGTCCGTCATCCACGACTGGGCCCCGCTGCTGATCGAGGGCCGCACGGACGGCCAGCGCCTGGCGGCCTCCCGCCAGACGAACGGCACGGACGTGGACTTCGGCTCGCTGACCCGCCAGCTCACCACCAACCTGTCCAACTCGGGCGTGGACGTGCGCTTCGGCCACAAGGTGACCTCGGTGGACCGCGGCTCCGACGGCCGCTGGGAGCTCAAGGTCAAGAACAAGGCCGCCGGCGAGACCTTCACCGCCCGCGCACGCTTCGTGTTCCTCGGCGCCGGCGGCGGAGCGCTGCACCTGCTGCAGTCCTCCGGCATCCCCGAGGCCAAGGGCTTCGGCGGTTTCCCGGTCTCCGGCAAGTTCCTCAAGTGCACCGACGAGACCATCGTGAACCAGCACATGGCCAAGGTCTACGGCCAGGCCTCCGTGGGCGCCCCGCCTATGTCCGTGCCGCACCTGGACACCCGTTTCGTGGACGGCCGGCGCTCGCTGCTGTTCGGGCCCTACGGCGGTTTCTCCTCCAACTTCCTCAAGTCCAGCTCCTACCTGGACCTGCCGTTGTCCGTGCGTGCGCACAACCTTCTGCCCATGCTGAACGTGGCCAAGGACAACCTGGGCCTGGTCAAGTACCTCATCACCGAGGTCACCAAGAGCCAGACGAAGAAGGTCGAGACCCTGCAGGACTTCTACCCCGAGGCCGAGGCGGGCGACTGGGAGATGATCACCGCGGGCCAGCGCGTGCAGGTCATGAAGAAGGATCCGAAGAAGGGTGGCGTGCTGCAGTTCGGCACCGAGGTCGTCACCTCTGCCGACGGGACGATCGGCGGCCTGCTGGGTGCCTCCCCGGGCGCCTCCACCGCGGCCCCGATCATGCTCAAGCTCCTGGAGACCTGCTTCCCGGCCCGGATGGACGCCTGGACCCCGAAGCTGAAGGAGATGATCCCCTCGCTGGGCCGCAAGCTCAACGAGGACCGGGTGCTGATGAACGAGGTCGAGCAGGCGACCAGCGCCGCACTCAAGCTGGCCTGAGCGGCCGGCATCTGCGCCTGACGACCGATGGGTGCCCTGGCACGCTTCTCCCTGTCCAACCGCGCCCTCGTCGCCCTCGTCACGGTCCTCACCGCCGTCTTCGGCGTGCTCCTGGCCGGTCAGCTCAAGCAAGAGCTCATCCCCTCCCTCGAGCTGCCCGTGGTCTCGGTGAGCACCGTCATGCAGGGCGCGAGCCCGGAGGTCGTCGACCAACAGGTCGGTGAGCCGCTGGAGACCGCCCTGCAGGCGGTGGAGGACCTGGAGTCCTCCACCTCGACCTCGACCACGGGGCTGAACACGATCGCCCTGCGGTTCGAGTACGGCACGGACCTGAACCGGGCCCGGGCCCAGGTCGACCGAGCGGTGGCGAACGTCTCCGAACGACTGCCGGACGGCACCGAGACGAGCTCGTTCGCGGGATCGATCTCGGACTTCCCGGTGGTCTTCATGGCGGTGGGCTCCACGGACGGGGCCACCGGGCTCAACGAGCTGCGCTCGGAGGCCGAACGCCTCGTCACCCCCCGGCTGCAGAAGCTCGACGGCGTCCGCAGCGCCACGGTGACCGGTGGCACGGACCAGCACATCGCCGTCGTCCCGGACCAGGAGCGACTGGCCGCGGCCGGACTGTCGACCGGGGACATCGTCACCGCCCTGGAGGAGAACGTCGGGCTGTTCCCCATCGGCCAGGTCACCGAGGGGACGCTGACCCTGCCGGTCCAGGCCGGCGCGCCGGTCGAGTCCCTCGACGACGTCCGCGACGTCGTCCTGGTGTCCGCAGAGGACGGTTCCACCCCACCGGCCGCTGCCGGCCCCGCTCCGCAGCAGCCCGGTCAGCGGGCCGACGGGACCGGACCGGGGTCCGCTCCCGCGGTCCCGGCCGAGCCCCCGGCCTCGGCGGCACCGGTGCGCCTGGGCGAGGTGGCCGAGGTCGGGATCCGCGACGACGACGCGACCTCGGTGACCCGCACGAACGGCGTGGACACGCTGGGACTGTCCGTGACGAAGACCCCGGACGCGGACACCGTCGCACTGTCCCACGCGATCGGCGAGCTGATCCCGGAGCTCGAGTCCCTGCTCGGCGACGGGGCCACCATCACGGTGGTCTTCGACCAGGCCCCGTTCATCGAGCAGTCGATCGACACCCTGCTGGTCGAGGGCCTGCTCGGACTGGTGTTCGCCGTGCTGGTGATCCTGGTGTTCCTGGGCTCGATACGCTCCACCCTGGTCACGGCCATCTCCATCCCGCTGTCGCTGCTGGTGACGTTCATCGGGATGCGCGTCTCCGACTACTCGCTCAACATGCTCACTCTCGGGGCGCTGACCATCTCGATCGGCCGGGTGGTGGACGACTCCATCGTGGTGGTGGAGAACATCAAGCGGCACCTGGGCAACGGCGAGGACAAGCGCACCGCGATCCTGTCCGGCACCGGGGAGGTCGCGACCGCCATCACGGCCTCCACGCTCACGACCGTGGCGGTGTTCGCGCCGATCGCCCTGGTGGGCGGGGTCGCCGGTGAGCTGTTCCGTCCCTTCGCGATCACCATGGCCATCGCGCTGCTGGCCTCGCTGCTGGTGGCCCTGACGATCGTCCCCGTGCTGTCCTGGTGGTTCCTGGGCCGCACCCCGGGCGGCAGGCGGCCGGGCAGTCCCGCGGCACGGCACTCCTCCGGCACCGCGCCCGCCGCCGCTCCGGCGGTCGCGGCCCGCGGACCGCTCCAGCGGCTCTACCTGCCCGCGCTGCGGGGCACCCAGCGGCACCCCGTCATCACCCTGGTCGCGTCGGTGCTCCTGCTGGGGGCCACGGTCGCCATGGTCCCCCTCGTGCCGACGAACCTGCTGGGCAACACGGGGCAGAACACCTTCACCGTCACGGCCGCCCAGGAGCCGGGCACCTCACTGGAGACCACGACGGCGGCCGCGGGCCGGGTGGAGGAGGTCCTGGTGGACGTGGACGGGGTCCTGGACGTGCAGTGGACGGCCGGATCGGCCGGGTTCGTGCCGGGACTGCGCGGCAGCGCGGACGAGGCCCGGTTCACGGTCCTCACCGACACGGACGCCGACCAGGAACGCATCCACGACCAGGCCCGCTCCCGGCTGGACCGTCTCGAGGGGGCCGGCTCCGTCACCGTGTCCACCTCCGGCGGGTTCGGCACGTCCTCGGACGTGGAGGTCACCGTCTCGGCCCCGACGCCGGACCTGCTGGCGCAGGCCAGCGACCGGGTGATGGAGGCCATGGCCGGCGTCGAGGGGGCCCGGGAGGTCTCCTCGAACCTCGCGGCGGCCCGCCCGACCTTCCAGGTCGACGTGGACCGGCTGGCCGCGGCGGAGGCCGGGCTGACCGAGGAGGCGGTCGCCGCGCAGGCCGCGGCGGCCCTGAACCCGGTCCCCTCCGGTACGGTCCGGCTGGAGTACACCGACTATCCCGTGCGCATCGGCGAGCCGGAGGAGATCACGACGCTGCAACAGCTGCGGGACGTCGAGGTGCTGACGGCGACAGGCCCGATCGCCCTGTCCGGACTGGCCGAGGTCTCCCGGCAGGAGGTGCTCTCCTCGGTGTCCTCCTCCAACGGCGACCGGGTGGCGATCGTCTCCGTCACCCCGGACGGGGACGACCTCGGTGCGGTCTCCACCGGCGTGGGGAACGCCCTGGAGGACCTGTCCCTGCCCGAGGGGACGTCCGCCGAGCTGGGCGGCGCGGCCACCCAGCAGGCGGAGACGTTCCGGGACCTGTACCTGGCCCTGCTCGCCGCCGTCGCCATCGTGTACGTGATCATGGTCGCGACGTTCAAGTCGCTCATCCAGCCGCTGATCCTGCTGGTCTCCATCCCGTTCGCGGCCACCGGGGCCATCGCCCTGCTGCTGGTCACCGGCACCTCGCTGGGCCTGCCCGCCCTGATCGGCATGCTCATGCTCGTCGGGATCGTGGTGACCAACGCGATCGTGCTCATCGACCTGATCAACCAGTACCGGCGCCGCCCCGGTCACACGCTGGACTCGGCCCTGCAGCAGGGCGCGCTCAACCGGTTGCGCCCGATCGTGATGACGGCCCTGGCCACGATCCTGGCCCTGGTCCCGATGGCCCTGGGCATCACCGGTCACGGCGGGTTCATCTCCCAGCCGCTGGCGGTGGTCGTCATCGGCGGGCTGGTGTCCTCCACCCTGCTCACCCTGTTGCTGGTCCCCGTGCTCTACCGGCTCGTGGAGGGCGCCGTGGAACGGCGGCGGGGCCGGGCGGAGACGGCAGAGGCCTGACCGCGGCGGGCTGACCGCGGCGGCCTGGCCGCTCGGACCCAGACCACTGCGGCCCAGCCGTGGGGGGGGGTTAGACCGGCTGGCTGTCGGCGAGCATCGCGTCCACGCTGATCCGGTCCAGGAACAGACCGCCGCGCACGGTGGACAGGAAGGCCGTGTCCGAGGAGTCCGCCCCGGTGGACACCCGCACCAGGGCGCCGGTGTCCGAGAGCCGGGTGGCGTCCAGCGGGTGCCACTGACCGTCCATCCAGGCCTCGGCCACGGCATGGAAGTCCATGGGCCGCAGTCCCGGGGCGTAACCGGCCACCACGCGGGCCGGCACGTTCCGGGCGCGCAGCAGGGCCACCACGAGGTGCGCGAAGTCCCGGCACACGCCCTGGCGGGAGAGGAAGGCGTCCACGGCGCCGTCGGTACCGCGGGAGAACCCGGGCACGTAGCGGAGGTTGGCGTTGACCCACTGCTCCACGGCGTGGAGCAGGTCCATGCCCCCGACGTCCCGGAACAGGCTCGCGGCCAGCGGGTAGAGCTTGTCCGACTCGGCGTACCGGGAGGGGCGCACGTACCGGATCAGGTCGGCCTCGTCGCCGACGGGCTCGGCCTCCCGCCCGGCCACGATGCAGGCGTAGTCGACCCGGACGGTCCCCGGTTCAGGCGGTTCCGAGGAGAAGCCCGCCTCGGCGACCGTGGGCGACTCGTCGTCGTCCTCCCAGCCGATGGCCCCGCTGGACTCGGCGAAGCTGACCGGGACGTCCACCACGTGCAGGCGCCCGCCGTGGTGGTCCTGGACCTCGCGGACGGGCAGCCGTCCGGCGGGGGTGCGGACGTCCAGGCGCTCGGACACCCGCTCCATGCCCTCGGCATCGGCGGCGGCCACCGCCAGGACCATGCGGGTGCCCTCGGAGGGCCGGACGGTCAGGGTGGATCGGACGTGGCGGCGCATGCTTCCACGGTACCGTCCGGTCAGGACTGCTCCGGCACGACCACCCGCAGGTGCGAGCCCCGGCGGGTCTTGAGGACCTCGAGCCGGTAGCCGATGTCCTGCTTCATCCGCTCCACGTGGCTGACCACCCCGATGGTCCGGCCACCGGCCTGCAGGCCGTCCAGGACCCGCATGACGTCCTCCAGGGAGGCGGCGTCCAGCGAGCCGAAGCCCTCGTCCACGAACAGGGTGTCCATGTCCACGCCGCCGGCCTCCGCCTGCACGGTGTCCGCGAGGCCGAGCGCCAGAGCCAGGGACGCCATGAACGTCTCACCCCCGGACAGGGTCCCGGCAGCCCGTTCGTCCTCCGTGTACCGGTCGAAGACGGTGATGTCCAGGCCCCGGACACCCCGCCCCCGGGCGGCGTCGTCATGCCGCAGCTCGTAACGTCCCTGCGTCATGCCCAGGAGCCGTTCGGTGGCCGAGGCCACGACCTCCTCGAGGCGTCCGGCCAGGACGTAGCTGCCCAGCGTCATCCTCAGCGTGTTCTCGCCCTGGCCCCGGACCAGCCTGAGCAACCCCTCGGCGTCCTCCAGGGCCGCCAGCTGGCCGGCCGATCGGGCGGCGACCTCGTCCAGGGCACCCACCTGGCGCCGGACCTGGCGCTGCACCGATTCCAGTCCCCCGGCACGCTCGGCCGCGTCCTCCCGCGCCCTCTCGGCCTCCGCGACCCGTCCGGCCTGCTCTTCCACCTCCTCGTCGGCGGGCGTCTCGGTCCCGGCGGCGAGCAGCTCCCGGCCGCGGACGACGGCCGCGCTGGCCTCCAGTTCCGCCAGGGCGGCCGCCTCGCGGTCCCAGTCCCGGACGCGGACGGACCGGGTCTGCTCGTCCTCCTCGTCCAGCAGGGCCGCCCGCACCTGCTCGACCGAGTCGAAGCCACTGGCCGTGAGCTCCTCGCGCAGGCCGGTCGCGGCCTGCCCGACGAGGGAGCGGGCGGTGGCGGCCCGCCGTGCGGCCTCGATGACCGCGTCCACCAGTCCGCGCGACCGGGTCAGTTCCTGCCGCAGCTCGGCCAGGCTCTCCCGGTCCTCGAGCAGGCCGGCCAGTTCGGTCCGCAGGCGTCCCGCCTCCCGGGAGGCGGTCTCGCACCGGGAGCGGGCCACCGCGGCCTCCTGCCGGGCGGCCCCGACGGTGGCCTGCCGGGCCTGGTGTTCCCGGTCGTTGTCCTCCAGGGCGGCACGCGCCGCGGCGAGGTCATCGGCGGCCCGTTCCGCCGCGTCCAGGGCCGAACGGGCCCGGGCGACGGCGGCCGTGGCCTCCTCCGGGTCCAGCCCACCGGCCGCCAGCCGACTGAGCTCGGCCGCCTCGCGGGCCCGCTCGACGGCGTCCTCGGCCGCCCGGCGCCTGGCGGTCTCCTCCTCCATGGCCCGTCGGGCCCGGTCCTGGGCCTCGGCAGAGATCTCGGTCCCGCCGGTGGCCGCCGGGGCGGGGTGCTCCACCGATCCGCAGACCTGACAGGGTTCGCCCGCCCGGAGTTCCTCGGCGAGCAGGGATGCCGCACCCGCCAGCCGGCGTTCCACCACCCGGTGCCAGGCATCCACCGCCTCCTGGGCGCGGTCCGTGGCGTCCCGTACGGCGTCCTGGGCGGCCTCGAGTCCGGCACGGTGTTCCTGGTGGGCCAGGGCAGCCTCCCGCCGGGCGGTGGCCTCGTCCATCGCGGTCCGGGCCGATTCCATCCCGGCTGCGGGGGCACCAAGGTCCTCGACCCTCTGCTGCAGGGCTCCCCGGGCCTCTGCCAGCGCCTGCCGTTCGCCGTCGGCGGTCTCCGCTCGCTCGGTCAGGGCGCTGATGGAGGACTGCAGGCGCTGGACCTCCGCGCCGAGCTCACGCAGCCTCTCGGCGTCCCGTTCCCGAGCGGACAGTCGGTCGAGTTCGCGCTCGGCCCGTTGGCGCAGGACCTCGAACCGGTCCTCCTCGGCACCGTCCGCCGCATCGGCCGCCCAGGCACGGCAGTGGGTGTCCTCCAGGGCGGTGGCCTGGGCTCCCTCGAGGGTGAGCACGGCGGAACGGCGGGCCTCCTCGGCGGCCTCGGCCTCACGCGCCCTCCGGTCCACGGTCACGGCGACCCCGTGGCGTTCCAGGGCGGCGCGGTCCTCGGCGACCTGTCCGGCACGCTCCCCGTGCCGGACGGACCGTTCCTGCCAGGCCAGGGCCTGACGCAGATCCTGCCGGCGGCGGGTCAGGGCCTCGAGGTGCTCCTGGGCCGCCGTCAGGGCCGCGGCTGCCCGCTGGCGCGCCTCCCGGGACCCGGCCACGGCGGCGTCGATGGCCGCGGCACCGCGAGCGCCCAGGTCCTCGTCCGTCCAGTCCTGCGGCCGGCAGGCCCCGCCGGAGTCCGGGCCGGTCACCGGCACCGTCAGCCCGGCTCCCTCCCCGTCCTCGCGAGAAGCCTCGTCACCAGGCTCGGGGCCGTCGTCGCCGCGTGCCCACCAGTCATCGCCGAGCCCCTCCGCGAGGCAGGAGATGAGGTCCGCGCGGGCGGCGGCCACCTGGTCCCGGTCCCGGCTGACCGCGGACTCGAGGTGCCGGTGCCGGCGGGCCAGGAAGTCCTCGACGCCGTCGAACCTCCCGGTGCCGAAGAGCTTGCGCAGGAGGGTCTCCTTGTCCGCGGACCTCGCCCGCAGGAAGGTGGCGAACTCGCCCTGGGGCAGCAGCACCACCCGCATGAACTGGTCGGCGTCGAGGTGGAGCACCTGGCCCAGCAGCTGCCCGATCTCGTCGGCGCGCACGGACACCTCCCGCCACTGGCCCTCGCGGTGCTCGCGCAGGACGGCACCGGCCTTCTCCTCCGTCAGTCCGGTGCCGTCCTTCAGCTTCCGTCTCGCCGGCCGGCGGTATCTCGGCCAGCGCTGGACCTCGAAGCGACGACCGCCCACGGTGAAGTCGAGCAGCACCTCCGGCCGGGTCCCGACCGGGGCCTGGGTGCTGGCCAGGGACTCGGGGGTGCGGTCCCCCGGGACGGATCCGTACAGCGCGAAGCAGATGCCGGCCAGCACCGTGGACTTGCCGGCACCGGTGGGACCGTCCAGCAGGAACAGTCCGGCGTCGTTGAGGAGGGTGAAGTCCACCTCCTCGCGTTCGGCGAAGGGGCCGAACGCCTGCAGGTGCAGGCAGTGGATCCTCATGCGGCGCCTCCGGTCCGGGTCTCCTCGAGGGCCAGTCGCAACAGGCCGGCCTCCTCCTCGCTGACCGGCCGCTGGCGCACGTGCTCGACGAATCCCGTGCAGACGTCCAGGTCGGTCCTCGCCGCGGCCAACCGGGCGGCGTAGGTGGAGGGCTGCCGGTCCGCGGATCCCTCCGGCTCGAGGATGAAGTTCAGCAGTCCGTCGAAGCGTTCCCTGAGACGCTGGTAGGCCTGCGGAGGGCGGACCGGGTCCGTCACCGTGACCTGGCACCAGCGGTCCTCCGCCCAGGCGTGCGCCGGGTTCCCCAGCAGGTCCTCGATCCTCCCGCGCAGCACGGCCAGCTTCCGGCCGGCGGACCAGTCCACGGTCTCCACCCCGCTGACCTCGCCGCCGGCCGTCGTCACGAGCAGACCGCCCTTGGTGTGGTTCGCCTCGGAGAAGGAATAGGGCAGGGGCGAACCGGAGTAGCGCACGGTCGGAGCCATGGCCTGGCGCCCGTGGAGGTGCCCCAGCGCGACGTAGTCGAGACCGTCGAATACCGTGACGGGGACCTGGCCGAGGGTGCCGACCACCGCCGTGGGATCCTGGTCGTCCCCGGCGCCCTCGCCCCCGCCGTCGGTCGCCGCGGTGCCCGGGCCCGGTGCCGAGGCGCCGATGTCCCGTTCGCTGTCCGATCCGGCCCCACCGGCGGCGAAGAGGTGGGCCATGACGATCACGGCCGTCCCGGCGTCGTGACCGCCCCGGCCGGCGGTGCCGAAGCGCTCGGCGGCGTCCTCACGCACCCGGCGGACGGCCTCGGCCGTCACGGTGGCGTGGTCCGAGGCCACGCCCCAGTCCTGCCCGGCCTGCCGGGGTTCGAGGTAGGGGATCCCGTAGACGGCGACCCGGCCGCCCGCGGGATCCTCCAGCACCACGGGGTCGGTGATCCGGTCCGTGCGGGTGCGCAGGTGCACGCCCGCGGCGTCCAGCAGGTGACCGCCGAAGCCCAGGCGGATCGCGGAGTCGTGGTTGCCGCTCGTGAGGATGACCCGGGCCCCCGTGCGGCTCAGCTCGGCCAGGGTCTGGTCGAGCAGTTCCACGGCGTCCGCCGCGGGCAGGGCGCGGTCGTAGACGTCCCCGGCCACCAGGACCAGGTCCACGCCGCGGTCGGCGACGGTGGCCACGAGCTGTGCGAGCACCTCGCGCTGGGACTCGAGCATGCCGGTGCCGTGGAAGGACCGGCCCAGGTGCCAGTCGGAGGTGTGCAGGATCAGCATGTGACCAACGCTATCGGGCGTCGTGGACGACATTGACCGATCTCCACGGCCGGCATCCCTACGATGGTTCCCATGACCCCGACTCCGTCACCGGCCGGTGCGCCCGGTGAGCCTCAGCCTGCCCCGTCCTATGCCTCCCGCGTCCTGGGCGTGCTCGCCGGCGGGGCCGCCGGCGACGCCCTGGGGTACACGGTCGAGTTCTCGTCCCTGGACGAGATCCGTGCCCGGTTCGGCGACGCCGGGCTGGCACACCGGCTGCAGGTCCCCGAGGTGCGCGACGGAGGCACCCTGCCGGTCAGTGACGACACCCAGATGACGCTGTTCGTGCTGGACGGGCTCCTGGAGTGGATCGAGTGGGCCAATGAGGGGTCGATGGCCGATCCGGCGGCCTGCGTCTGGCTGTCCTGCCTGCGCTGGCTCCGGACCCAGGAGGGAACGCTGCCGGCGGGGGTGCCGGAGCCACCGGCGCGGTGGCTGGACGGGCATCCGGAACTGCGCGTGCGGCGGGCCCCCGGCAACGCCTGCCTGTCCGGTCTGTCCCAGCCGGACATGGGCCTGCCCGAGAAACCCCACAACCCCGGTTCGAAGGGCTGCGGCACGGTCATGCGGTCCGCGCCGTACGGCATGGTGCCCGGGCTGGAGGACGAGTTGGTGGTCTCCCTCGCGCGCCAGGGCGCCGTCCTCACGCACGGCCACCCGGCCGCCTGGACATCGGCCGCCGCCTTCGGGCTGATGGTCTCGCGGCTGATGGCGGGCCAGGGGTTCGGTGCCGCGGTCGCCGATGCCCTGGACTGGCTCCAGACCGTTCCCGACGACGGCGGGACCGCGGACGCGCTCGGCACGGCGGTGGCGATGGCGCAGGACGCGCAGGGGGCGGGCACGCTGCCCACGGTCCTGCCCGCCGAGCTGGGCGAGGGCTGGGTGGCCGAGGAGGCACTGGCGATGGCCGTCTACGCCGTCCTGGTGACGTCCGCCGGACCCGGAGCCGGGACGGAGCCGTCCACCCACTTCCGCTCGGCGCTGCACCTGGCGATCAACCACGACGGTGACTCGGACTCCACGGCCTCCTTGGCCGGCCAGCTGCTCGGGGCCCGCTACGGCACGGCCGTCTTCCCCGGTGCCGAGGTCCCGCGGTGGATCGGTGAACGCGACCTCGTCCTTGAGGCCGCCGAGCGCTGGACCGCCGCCACGAGCTGACCGGACCCCGCACCGGGCAGCGACCGGGCCACCCCCGGTACGCCCACGCGGCGAAGGGGCAGCCAACCGGAGTTGGCTGCCCCTTCCCTTCGTGGTGGGCCTAGCGGACTGTCCTCAGAGCCGGGCACTCCACGTCTGCGTTCCCGCCAGCTTGTAGCCGGTGGTGGACGCCTTCGTGGTCACGGTGACGGCCCCGGTGTAGCGGTGGGTGCCGGCCGGCTTCTTCACCCCGTTGACGTAGTAGACGACGCCCGCCTTCGAGGGGATCTTCACCGTGTTCGCCGCGGCGCTGAACACCGGCTTGGTCGGCGTCACCGCCTGTCGGTTGTCGAACCTCCAGGACGTGGTGCCCGACAGCCTGTACATGCCGCTGGAGGCCTTGGCGGTGACGGTCCCGGCGCCGGAGTACCTGAGCGTACCGGCCGGCTTCTTCACCCCGTTGACGTAGTAGATGACGCCCGCCTTCGAGGGGATCTTCACCGTGTTGGCCGTCGCGCTGAACACCGGCTTGGTCGGCGTCACCGCGTTCCGGTTGTCGAACGTCCAGGACGTGGTGCCCGACAGCGTGTAGCTGTCGCTGGACGCCTTGGCGGTGACGGTTCCGGTGCCCCCGTACTTGTGGGTCCCGGTGGCCTTCCTCGCCCCGTTGACGTAGTAGTCCACACCCGTCTTCGCTGGGATCCTCACCGTGTTGCCCGCGGCGCTGAACACCGGCTTGGTCGGCGTCACCGCGCTCCGGAGGTCGAACGTCCACGTGCGGGCCTCGACGATGTAGTTCTCCGAGGCCGCCTCTGCCTTGACCGTCACCAGCGTGGTGGCCGGGTACGTGCCGGCCGCCTTGCGGGTCCCGTCGATGGAGTACGTGACCCCGGTGACGTCCGGGATGGTCACGGTCTTCTTGGCGGGGTCGTGGCCCGGCGAGGGGGCCGTCACGGTCTCCTTGAGGGTGCTGAGCGTGCCCGCCGTCCGTTCGGAGACGTACTGCGAGGGCGCGCCGTCGGCCGTGGTCACCGTGGCGACGACCTGGACCGGGAACCCGGCCTCGGCCTCCGTGATGGTGAACCTGCCCGTGGTGTTCGACTGGGTCGTCGTCGCGGACTCGGTGCCGTCCGGGGCGAGCCGGATCACCTGGAGTTCAAAGGACATCTCGCTGCCCGCGGTCACCGGACCCTCGACCGTGGCCGTGAGCTGGCCGTCGACCACCGGGACGGTCGTGGGCGACAGCGACACCGACAGCGGGATGCCCGGCTCGGGATCCCCGTCGACACCGTTGGTGATGTCCACGACGGCGTCGTTGAACTGCAGCTGCTCGACGTTGCGCAGCACGTCCACCGCCGGGTCGCGTCCCTCCGTCTCGACCCGGACCATGCCGTCGGGCAGGGTCGTCAACGTCGCGTCCGCACGGTCCACCGAGTAGACCACGGTGTCCGCTCCGCCGGAGGCCGTCTGGATCCGACGTTCGATCTTCAGGTCCTTCGGGTTGATGGTCCGGTCGAAGATGCGCTCGACGAACGGCTCGAGCTTGTCCGAGCGTTCCTCGCCGTAGACGATGTTCGTGTCGAGCCAGGCGTCGCCGTCGATGAAGTTCTCGCCCGCGCGGGGTTCGATCAGGTCGCTGCCCCCGCCGCCGAGGATCACGTTGTTGTTCATGTCCTCGGCCTCGAACGGCTCTCCGTCGAGGAACGGCAACGCGTAGACCGGCTTCTCGCCGCCGCCGAGCAGCTCGCGCAGACCCTCGACGCGGTCCAGCTGCGCCTGGGTCAACCGGTGGCCGTACCCGATCTTGTCCTCCTCGGGGTTGTCGAACGCGTCCCGGTTCTGG
Source organism: uncultured Citricoccus sp. (assembly GCF_937871995.1). Classification (NCBI taxonomy): domain Bacteria; kingdom Bacillati; phylum Actinomycetota; class Actinomycetes; order Micrococcales; family Micrococcaceae; genus Citricoccus; species uncultured Citricoccus sp. The sequence goes on from NZ_CALMQR010000130.1 coordinate 42,622, forward strand.
ACGCCGCGGACGATGTCGTCGCCGTCGAACCCGGAGAAGGCCTCGACCTCGTCGTACCGGTCGACGATGGCGCTCTCGACGCCGGGCACGATCTGGACGGGGTCCAGGTCGGCCCGGATGAGGTGGTTCGTCTTGTCGTACGTGACCCAGTCGAACCCGAGCATGCCCGCGAAGCGGTCGGTGCCCGGACCGCCGATCATGACGTCGTCGCCGGCTTCGGCGTCGTGGTCGTTGTTGCCGGTGCGGCCCACCAGGACGTCGTGGCCGCCGTGGTACAGGCCGGCGTCATTCTGCGCGGTGTTGCTCAGGTCGCCGACGAGGAGGTCGGCGTTGGTGCCGCCGTCGATCCAGTCGTCGCCCTCGTCGCCGCGGGCGTTGTCACGTCCGGTACCGCCGAGGATGAAGTCGTTGCCGAGGCCGCCGAAGGTGGTCGAGGCGTCGTGCCCGCCGACGATGAAGTCCTGGCCGGAGCCGCCGAACAACAGGTCCCCGAGGCCCGGCCCGCCGTTGAGGGCGTCATTGCCGCCCTCGCCCTGCAGGCGGTCGTCGCCGAAGATGTCGGTGATCACGTCGTCGCCGTTGCCACCCATGAGCGCGTCGGCGCCGTCGTCACCCTCGATGGTGTCGTTGCCGCCCTTGCCCCACACGGAGTCGTCACCGAGGCCCGTGCGGATGGTGCTGTCCTGGTCGGTGTCCTGCACCACGATGTGGTCCTCGCCGCTGAAGCGCCAGCCCGAGTCCTGTGCGCCCGTGAGGCCCGCCGCGTTGAGCTCGGCCTGCCGCGTGACGCTGTCGTCGAGGTTGAACGTGAGCTGCGGTGCCGCGAACACGTCGTGCGGTACGCGGTCCGCTGTGGTGTTGCGCTGCACGATCTGGGACAGCGAGTTCGCCTCCAGCGCGTGGAACAGCGAGTTGCCCAGGTTGCGCGACAGGTAGTAGAACCGGTCGCCGTTCTGCAGGTCCTCGAGCTGCTTCTCGAAGACATGGTTGAACGTGGCGCCGAGCATGCCGCCGAAGACGTACGGCTTCTCGGCGAGGCCACCCATCCACAGGTCGATCCCGTCCAGCCCGGTCTCGGCCGCGGGGGCCTCCATGAACGCCTTGTCCTTGGACAGCTCGACGCCGGCGGCCCGCTTGGCTGCCAGGGTCTCGGCCCCGGTGACGCTGGGGTGGTTGCCGTAGGCGGCGATGAAGTTGACGATGGACTCCGGGTTCTTCATCGAGAGCCGGAAGTCCTCCCAGCTCGTGTAGGGCTTCAGCTGCGGATCGCGGGTCTCGGCGAAGAACGCCTTGCGCGCCGCCTGCAGTCCCGGCGTGCCGGTCTCCCTCGCCCGCGCCATGTTGATGGTCGCCAGGTCCAGCGGCAGTCCGAGGAGCTGGTTGCGGAGCGTGTCGGTGACGAACTCGTCCACCCCGTTGGCGGTCTGGTTCGCGAGGCCCTTGAGGATGTTGCCCGCGGCGTCGTCGGCGTTCGCGCCGGACTCAGCGAACAGGGTCGGCTTCAGGAAGGCATCCAGCAGCTTGATGTCCTTCATGGTTCCGTCAGCCTGCTGGACGGGAATGTTCTCCCGCAGCATGGAGTGCCCGAACCGGTACACGGAGTGGGCGAACTCGGCGCGGATCGAGGAGTTCACGTCCGGCTGGTAGGAGTTCTCGTTCAGCACCACCGGATCGATCTCGGGCTGGATCCGACGGGCGAACTCCTCGAAGACGAGGTGCTGGTACTGCATCTCCGCCAGGAAGCGCGCGGCCTGGAACGACCGTTCGCCCTCGTCCCAGAATCCGTCCGCGGCGAAGCGGGCCCGCAACTCGGCCGGCATGTCGACGAGTTCCGCCTCGATCTGCGCCTGGAGGCGGTTGTGCTCGGAGTGGAACACGTGGTGCACGGCGGTCAGGCCGATGTTCTCGTTGACGCGCCCGTCGCCCGCGACGTAGTGGGCGTCCAGCGCATCGTTGTCGTACCCGGGGATGACCACGCCGTCGGTGCCGGTGGTGTCGGGCTTCGGCGTGGCACCGTGGGCGATGTCGTCCAGGAACGAGGCGTTGGCCGTGAGGCCGTTGGTGGCGACCGGGGCGGTCCGGTTGCCCTGGACGAGCCCGTCCTGGGTGGCGAGCTGGGCGTTCCCGTCGGCGCTGAGGAGCAGGTGACCGTACGGGTCCGTCGCCAGCAGCGGCACGTCCAGGACGTCGAAGTCGTCGAGCTCGATGCCGAGGACCGTGCGCGCCTGGTCCTTGACGTCCTTCCAGGTGGGGAGGCCGCCGTCGGCGCCATCGAGCATCCGTCCCGTCGGAACCGGCTTGCCGTCGATCACCTCGTACTCGCGCATGAACGCGTGGTGGGAGGCGTGCGAGCCGTAGGTCTGGTTCAGGTCCACGAACGGGGTGGTGCGGTTGACGTGCTCGCGGGCACTGCCGTCCTTGCCGGTGTCGATCGTGGCGCGGGTCAGGGTCAGGAAGTTGGTGCGCCCGCCCGGGGTGTACAGCGGATCGTCCTCCTTGAGCGGAACGACGACGGTGCCGTTGCCGCCCTTGGACACCAGGTCCAGTCCGTGGTCGAAGAACTGGCCGAAGATGGTGAACAGGCTCGTGGCGGAGGCCGACAGGCCCTCGTCCGTGGCGATGTCCGGGATGACGGTGTTCGTCTCACCCTCCGGCCCGGCTCCCTCGACGCGCTCCGCCACCTGGGCGGCGGCCGGATTGGCCGTGGTCTGGTCGACGATCAGGTTGCTGATCGTGCGCGGGGCGGAGTCGTAGACGAAGCCGTCCGTCTGCTTGTAGCTCGTCGCCGCCCCGGGCGCGCTGGTGTTGTTGCCGGGGGCGAACGGCGGGGTGACCTCGGCGTCCGCGTACTGGGCGGGTACGAGACGGGGGAAGGTCTCCTGCGCCGTGCCGAATCCGTCCTGGCCGGTCATGAGGTTGTTCCACCGCCCGTCGACCGTGCGCAGCCCGTGCGGCAGGAGCGGATTGCCCACGCACGGCTTGTTGGCGGCGTTGAAGAACGTCTGGGACGCGACGTCGAACCGCTTGTCGTTGCCGCAGAGCGGCGAGGCGTCGGGGTCCTTCAGCGTCCGCTCGGCATGTGCCTCGGCGATCTCGACCTGCTTGATGATGTATTCGAGATCGCCCTGCGTGATGTTGAAGTCCTGGCCGGGTGGTGGTGCGGCGGACGCCGCCGGCATCGGCACGAGGACGCTCGTGGCGAGCAAGGCGGCCCCAACCGCCATGGTCCCTAACTTCTTGCCCGGTCGCCCGGACGTGGCCCCAGTGTTCTTCATGTTCTTTCACTCCCAAGGTGATGACGGCGCGGCAGAGCACCCGGCCCGTCGGACAAAACGGTGATGCCCCCATGAGGCTGCTCCTCGTGGGCCGCCGGGGACTGGCGGGACTCGAGGTGTCGCGACGTCTGGGTCACCGGGGGCGGTGACTTGGGACGATGCGACTACGCCGAATCTAGAAGCATGGGGATCCACCGGGAACACGAAGCGGTACTCGCCCACCGCTTCCCGCACCCCTGGGCCGCTGCGGTCAACCGGTCAGTGCTCCGACGCCGGGTGGCGGGAACCACGAGTTTGTACTCGCTCACTGCTTGTTCGCCCCTGGAGACCGTGTCGACGGACCGGGCCGATCGCCCGCCGCGGGGTGGCCGGAGGCAGGGTCCGGGAGGGTGGTCGCGGGTGCGACGGCGCGCATCGCGCGCCGTCACCGTGGCCCGGGCGTGCCGAGGCCGCGCCCGACGACGGTGCGACGGCGCTGACGGGCGCACTGTCCGTGGCCGGAGCGGACCGGTCGGCCGGGCCCCTGGGGCGGGACGCGACCTGGTCATCCCGTGCGGGAACCGCCGGGGAGATGCCGCGGTGACGCGGCCAGTCCGGTTCGCCCGGGAGGGGCGGCCCGGGACGGGGAGCGCCCGCCCCGGCCGGACCACCGCCGTCCTCGTGGCCGGCTACGCCTAAGCGGCCGTCTCGGGCCAGTTGCCGTCCAGCATCTGCAGGAACTCGGGCTCGGAGACCAGCTCGACGTGCTGGCCGTTGCGCCGGCGGGTCAGAGCGTCCCGCGTCTTGCGGTGTCCCAGGGCTCCCCCGCGCGCGCCGGTGGCCAGGTCCGCCGGCCGGAAGCCGTCGCCCACCACGAGCATCGTCGTCTGGCCGTTGATCCTGCTGGACGGCTGGGCCCCGCACTCGGCGGCACGGTTCTTGGCGTCCTGCCGGGACATGCCCAGGTTGCCGGTGAAGACCACCGTGTGGCCGAACAACGGGTGGGCGGGGTCGGCATCGGGCGCCGGGGCGGCGTTGGTGCCCTCGTCCGGCCAGTGCATCAGGTCGGGCATGGCGGAGGAACGGGGCAATGCCGCCTCGGCGTCGAACACCGGGCCCAGGCCCCGCGCCTGGCGGGTCGCCCGGGACTCCGGGCCCTGCCCGGCGCGCCGCGGCTCGAGCCGGCGCAGGTGGATCCCCTCGGCGGCCAGCACACGGGCCAGGCCCCGCTCCAGGACGGCCGTCGCCCCCGTCACCCCTGTCGCTTCCGGTGCCCCGCCCCCGTCGAGCGTCGCCGCCGTCCCGGGGCCGAACGGCACCGCCGCGGACGCCGGTGTGCTCGTCCTGCGGGACACCACGTCGATCATGATCCGCGCGCAGGCCTCGGCGTCGGCGAGCGCGTCGTGGTGGTTCCTCAACTCGTAACCGGCCTCCCGGGCCGCCACGGGCAGGGCGTACGAGGGCAGGTCGTAGGTGCGCCGGGCCATCACGAGCGAGCAGGCGTAGTCGATCTGTGGGATGTCCATCCCCGAGACCTCGAGCGCGGACTCGATCACGCCGATGTCGAACCCGGCGTTGTGGGCCACCACGGGGTCCTCCCCGATGAAGCCGGCCAGGTCGGGGAACAGGTCCCCGAAGCGCGGTGCCGAGGCCACCTGGCCGGCGGTGATGCCATGGATGCGCACGTTGCGGGCGTCGAAACGGTCGAAACCCGCCGGCGGCCGCATCAGCCAGTACGCCCGCTCGACCGGTTGCCCGCCCCGGACGCGGACCAGCCCGACCGAGCACGGGGAGCCGCGGAAGCCGTTGGCGGTCTCGAAGTCGAGGGCGGTGAAGTCCAGTGCGGTGTCCTCCCCTGTCATCAGCGGTCCTCGACCGGCGCGGTCGCCCCCGCGGCGGTGGAACCGGCGCCCAGCACCCGGATGAGCTCGGGCAGCAGCTGGCGGAAGGCCATGCCCCGATGGCTGATCGAGTTCTTCTCGGCCGCGGAGAGCTCGGCCACGGATTCCGACCGCCCGTGCGGCCTCAGGATCGGGTCGTAGCCGAATCCCCCGTCTCCGCGCGGTTCCGTGAGCAGGGCCCCCGTGAGGAACCCCGTCTCGACGAGTTCCTCACCCGTGGGCGTCACCATCGCGGCGGCGCAGACGAAGGCCGCCTGGCGGTGTTCGGGCCCCACGTCCGCCAGCTGGTCCAGCAGCAGCCGCAGGTTCGCCGCGTCGTCACCGTGCCGTCCGGCCCAGCGGGCCGAGAAGATCCCGGGAGCACCCCCCAGCACCTCCACGGCCAGGCCGGAGTCGTCGGCCACGGCCACCAGCCCCGTGTGGGCCGACACGGCACGGGCCTTCTTCAGGGAATTCTCCTCGAACGTGACGCCGTCCTCGACCACGTCCGGAGCGCCTGCCGCCTCGGCATCGATGACCTGGGTGTCCACGTCCAGGCCGGGGACCTTCCCGCGCAGGAGTTCGCGCAGTTCACGCAGCTTGCCCTGGTTGCGGGTCGCCAGGACCAGCCGCGGCCCGGCGCCGGGGCTCTCGACCCCGCTCACCGGTCACCGGCGAGGGTCTCGCGCTGGATCCGGGTCAGCTCGGCCGTGCCCTCCACCGCCAGGTCGAGCAGCGCGTCGAGTTCGGCCCGCCGGAACGGCGCACCCTCGGCGGTGCCCTGGACCTCCACGAAGTCCCCGGCCCCGGTGACCACGACGTTCATGTCCGTCTCCGCGCGCACGTCCTCGACGTACGGCAGGTCCAGCATGGGCACGCCGTCGATGATCCCGACGGACACGGCCGCCACGGAGTCCTTCAGCGGCTGCGCCGCGGCCGGGATGATGCCCTGGCCCTTGGCCCACGTGATGGCGTCCGCGAGGGCCACGTACGCGCCCGTGATGGCGGCCGTGCGGGTGCCGCCGTCGGCCTCCAGCACGTCGCAGTCCAGCACGATGGTGTTCTCCCCGAGGACCTTGAGGTCGATGATGGCGCGCAGGGACCGGCCGATCAACCGGGAGATCTCATGGGTCCTGCCCCCGATCCTGCCCTTGACCGACTCGCGCTGGGAACGGGTGTTCGTGGCCCGCGGCAGCATGGCGTACTCGGCGGTGACCCAGCCCGTGCCCTCGCCCTTGAGCCACCGGGGCACCCCCTCGGTGAAGGACGCGGTGCACAGTACCCGGGTGTTGCCGAACTCGATCAACGCCGAGCCCTCGGCCTGACGGGACCAGCCCCGGGTAATGCTGATGGGCCGCAGGGCGTTGACGGCCCGGCCGTCCTGCCGGGCCGCGGCGCCACCGGTCCCGGGGGCGGGGCTGGTCGTGGGCAGGACAGGGCTTCCGGGGTTCCCGGACGTCGATGAGGTCATGACCGCCATCCTACCGAGCGGCTCAGACCCGATAGGTGACCCCCGAGACCGCCACGGCCAGGTCGCCGTCGAACGCCTCGCGTGCCTCGACCGACGCCGTCAGCGGATCCGTCCACACGGGCAGGTGGGTCAGCAGCAGCCGTCGCGCACCGGCGTCGGAGGCCATCTGGCCGGCGCGGCGGCCGGTCAGATGCACGCCGTCGATGCCGTCGTCACGGCCCTCCTGGAAGGCCGCCTCGCACAGGAACAGGTCGGCGTCCCGCGCGGCCTCCACGAGGCCCTCGCAGGTGTCCGTGTCCCCGGAGTAGGTCAGCACCCGGCGCACGTCCTCGCCGTCCGGCCCGGGCCCGGTGGTCTCCACCCGCAGGGCGTAGGCCTCCTCGATGGGGTGGCGCACGGGGACCGGGGTGACGGTGAACGGGCCGATGGTCACCGGCTCGTGGGACCGCCAGTGCCGGAAGTCGAAGTCGGGGTGCATCCCCGGGTCCGGGTCCAGCCCGTAGGCGATGGCCATCCGGTCCGCGGTGTCCGCCGGCCCGTAGACCGGGACGTGGACGCCCTTCCAGCCGTAGGGGTTCCAGCGGATCGCCACGTGCAGCCCGCACAGGTCCATGCAGTGGTCCGGGTGCAGGTGGGAGAGCAGCACGGCATCGATGTCGTCCAGGCTCATGTACCGCTGCAGGGTGCCCAGGGCACCGTTGCCCAGGTCCATCAGGATGCGCCAGGTCTTGGGCGCGGATCCGTCCTCGGTACGCCCCTCGGCCGTGACCAGGTAGCACGATGCCGGGGAGCCCGGCCCGGGGAAGGACCCGGAGGCACCGATGATCGTGAGCTTCACCCTGTTGCTGGCCTTCCCTGCGTGGTGGTCGACGGCGAGGTCGCGAGGTTTCCGTCCACTGTACTGGTCACCGGCCGCCGGCCGTCGCGTGCGGCCGCGAGCATCTCCGGGGTGATCCGGGCGAGCACGCCGGTGGGATAGCGCTCCGAGATGTGGTCCACGTGCTGCACGCCGCCGACCTCCGGTCCGAGGAAGCGCCGGGCCAGCCGCTCGAACTGCTGCGGGTCACCCGTCGCCATGAACCGGTGCCCCGTCGCCTCGTCCACCCCGGCCGGGCGTTCCAGGCCGTGCCGGACCAGGGCCCGGTACACGTCCTTCGCCGTCTCCTCCGCGGAGGAGACCAGGGTGACGTCCTCACCCATGACCAGGGAGATCACGCCGGTCAGCAGGGGGTAGTGTGTGCAGCCCAGCACGAGGGTGTCCACGCCGGCGGCCTTCAGCGGCGCCAGGTATTCCTCGGCCGTGGCCAGCAGCTCGGCACCGGTGGTGATCCCCGCCTCCACGAATTCCACGAAGCGGGGGCAGGCCACCGAGGTGATCCGCAATTGGGGGGCGGCGGCGAACGTGTCCTCGTAGGCCCTCGAGCCCACCGTCGCCTCCGTGCCGATCACCCCGACGTGCCCGTTGCGCGTGGCCGCGACCGCGCGCCGGACGGCCGGCTGGATGACCTCGACCACGGGGATCCCGTACCGGGCCGTGTACCGCTCCCGGGCGTCACGCAGCACGGCCGCCGAGGCGGAGTTGCACGCGATGACCAGGACCTTGACGCCCGCGTCCACCAGTTCGTCCATGATCCCGAGCGCGAAGGCCCGCACCTGGGCGATGCTGCGCGGGCCGTAGGGTCCGTGGGCCGTGTCCCCCACGTAGGCGATCTCCTCGCCGGGCAACTGGTCGATGATCGCCCGGGCGACCGTCAGTCCGCCCACCCCGGAGTCGAACACCCCGATCGGTGCCAGGCCGGCCGGCGTGGGGTCAGCGTCCGCGGGGGCCGGTCCGGGGCGCACGAAGGTCTGGGAGTTCTGGGTCATGGTCCTTCAGAGGATAGGCGCAGAGCGACGCGTCAGTCGGGAAGGCGCGTGGACAGGGCCACCATGAGCGTCTCCAGCAGCCACGTGGTGAAGTTGTACAGCAGGGCCATGTAGGACTCCACGTCCGTGGCCTCGGACCAGTCGTCCACCTCGTGGACCCTCTCGGCGTCCTCCTCGGTCTCGATGCCCAGCCGGGACGAGAGCACCAGGCGCACGTCGTTCAGGGCACGGCTGAAGGAGACCGCCTCGGGCTCGGTCAGCACGACGGGGTTGGCCTGCAGTGCGGCCACCGCCCGCTGCAGGTCCTGGGTCTTGGACCGGCGCACGGCGTCCTCGGTGAGGGCGCGGAACTCCCCCGCCGCCCGGTCCGCCGCGCCGGAGTCCCCCTCGTCGCCGTCGTCGCGGTCGTCACCCACGACGCCGTCCGGCAGCAGGCGCGCCAGCGCCGGGTCCTCGGGAGCGGGACGGTACGGGGCCGCCGTCGGGACCGTTCCGGCTCCGGGCCCGGCACCGTCCGAGACTCCGGGCAGCCCACCGTCCCGCAGCGGTCCGAGGCCGGCCACGATGTCCCAGAAGGCGTCCCCGTCCGGACCCTCGGTGTCGGGCCGGTCGGCCATCACGGCGGCGGGATTCCCGGGCCGGTCCCTGTCGAGGAGCTGGATGACGTCCTGGAACAGGGTGCGCAGCAACCGGCGTTCGGCACGCTCGAGGTCGGCCACGAACCCCTTCGGCGTGGACTTGAAGGCACGCGCCATCAGGCGCCCTCGCCCGTCTCGTGCTGAAGGGTGGCCCACAGGCCGTACCCGTGCATTGCCTGCACGTGCCGCTCGGCCTCCTCGCGCTGGCCCGAGGCCACGATCGCCCTGCCCTCCTGGTGGACCTGCAGCATCAGCCGGTCGGCCTTCTCCCGGCTGAACCCGAAGTAGGACCGGAACACGTAGGAGACGTAGCTCATGAGATTGACCGGGTCGTTCCACACGATCACCTGCCAGGGACGGTCCAGCAGGGTGAGCCGCGCGGGGTCCGGACGTTCGAGCAGGCCGGTGGACCCGCCGGGCACCTGGTCGGGCGAGGCGCCGGGCGGCACGGGAACCTGACTGCACCACACCATGGCGCCCATTCTACGCGGCCGCCGGTCCACGGACCGGGTGGTCACTGGCTGTAGGGTGACTGGCGTGACCGAGCTGACTTCGACGCGGGACACGGGCTGGCTGCTGCCCACCTCGCTGTTCACGGACCACTACGAACTGACCATGCTGCAGGCCGCCCTGAGGTCCGGGGCGGCGCACCGCCGCAGCGTCTTCGAGGTGTTCTCCCGCCGGCTGGCCGAGGGCCGCCGGTACGGCGTCGTCGCCGGGACCGGGCGGTTGCTCGAGGGACTGGCCACGTTCCGGTTCGGCGCCGGCGAGCTCGACTTCCTGGCGGACCACCGCGTGGTGGATGACGCCACGCTGCAGTGGCTGGCGGACTTCCACTTCTCGGGCAACATCTTCGGCTACGCCGAGGGCGAGGCCTACTTCCCCTACTCCCCCATCCTGCAGGTGGAGTCCTCCTTCGCCGAGGCCTGCATCCTGGAGACCTACCTGCTCTCCGTGCTCAACTACGACTCGGCGGTGGCCTCGGCCGCCTCGCGGATGACCTCCGTGGCGGCGGACCGTCCGTGCATCGAGATGGGTGCCCGCCGCATCAACGAGGAGGCCGCCGTCGCGGCCGCCCGCGCCGCCGTCATCGCCGGGTTCGACTCGACCTCGAACCTGGCGGCCGGCGAGCGCTACGGGGTGAAGACCGTCGGCACGGCGGCCCACTCGTTCACGCTGCTGCACGACTCGGAGCGCGAGGCCTTCGAGGCGCAGGTCACGGCCCTCGGGCGGGACACCACGCTGCTGGTGGACACCTATGACGTCGAGCAGGGTGTGCGGACGGCCGTCGAGGTCGCCGGCACCGCGCTGCGCAATGTCCGGCTCGACTCCGGTGACCTCGTCGAGCAGGCCCACCGGGTGCGGAGGCTGCTGGACGACCTCGGCAACACCAGCACCGGCATCATGGTCACCTCCGACCTGGACGAGTACGCCATCGCCTACCTGCGGTCGGCGCCGGTGGACTCCTACGGCGTGGGCACCCGGCTGGTCACCGGTTCCGGCGCGCCGACGGCCTCCATGGTCTACAAGCTGGTCAGCCGCCAGGACGACGACGGCACCTGGGTGGACGTGGCCAAGGCCTCCTCCGGCAAGGGTTCGATGGGCGGCCGCAAGTTCGCCGCGCGCCAGCTCGACGCCCCCGGCCGGGCCACCGCCGAGCTGGTCGGCGTCAACGAGCCGCCGGACGCGGACTCCAACGACCGCCCGCTGCAGCACGCGCTGGTGCTGGACGGCGAGCTGCAACCCGGATGGACGGGACCGGAGGCGGTGGTCCGGGCCGCCCGGCGGCACCAGGACTCCCGTTCCGAGCTGCCCGCCGCGGTGCGTAGACTTCAGCCCGGCGAGCCGGCCATACCCACCGTCTTCACCGAGGCCTGACTCACCGGTCCAACCCGCGGTGGCGCCTCGCCACCACCCGTCTCCCCACGCACAGAACAGGAAAGAATCCCACCATGCGTGCCTTGGTCATCGTGGACGTACAGAACGACTTCTGTGAGGGCGGCTCCCTGGCCGTCGAGGGCGGCGCCGAGACCGCCGCGAGGATCACCGCCTTCCTGGACGAGCGCGGTTCCGAGTTCGACGCCGTCGTGGCCACCCGCGACTGGCACGTCGATCCCGGCCCGCACTTCGCCGCCGAGGACGCCGAGCCGGACTACACCGAGTCCTGGCCGGTGCACTGCGTGGCCGGCACGGCAGGCGCCGAGCTGCACCCGGCCCTGGACTCCGAATACCTCGACGCCCAGTTCCTCAAGGGCCGCTTCGACAGCTCCTACTCGGGCTTCGACGCCCAGCTCGGCAGCCCCGACATGGTCCGCTCCGGCGCCCCCGAGGGCACCGCGGGTCCCTTCGGCGCCACCGCCGCCGCGGCCACGGCCGTCGAGGACGGCGCCCCCGGCCTGGACGACTGGCTGCGCCAGCAGGGCGTGAACTCGGTGGTGGTCGTAGGGATCGCCACGGACCACTGCGTCAAGGCCACCGTGCTGGACGCTATCGACGCCGGCTATGACACGTTCGTCTACACCGACCTGGTCGCCGGGGTGGACGCCGAGCGCTCCGAGGAGGCCCTCCAGCTGATGGAGGAGAACGGCGCCGTCCTGCAGGCCTGGGGCGGATCGGCCGAGTAGTCGCCCTGCCCTCGAGGCGACTGCGGTCGCCGGGTCCGGCCACCCGGTGATCTTTCGGCGCGCCACCGGGGCGCAGGGGCATAACCCCTGGTTTGCGCCCGGGTTTTCCCTGCTGGCAGGATGGTGCCGATCCGTGGCAGTGGGCCGCGGATCTCCCTGACTCGTGAGAGGAAACCGATGTCTACTCCCGGTGACAGTCCGGGGCACAGTCTGTGCCCCCCGCTGACACGCGCGCAGGCGCGCACGACGTGTGGTGGGGGGTGTAAGAAGTGGAAGTAGTCTCGATCCTCATCGGCCTGGTCCTGATCGGTGCGTGCGCCCTGTTCGTGGCGGCGGAGTTCTCCCTGATCACGGTCAACAAGAACGACGTGCGGGACGCCGCCGCGACCGGGGACAGGAAGTCCGCCGGTGTGCTCACGGCGATGAACACGCTCTCCACCCAGCTCTCGGGTGCCCAGCTGGGCATCACGCTGACCAACCTGGGCATCGGCTTCCTGGCCGAGCCGGCCATCGCAGCCCTCGTGGTGGGTCCGCTGGAGCAGGCCGGGCTGGCGGAGCCGCTGGCGCGGTCCGTCTCCGTGGCCCTGGCCCTGGTGATCGCGACGCTGCTGACCATGGTGTTCGGTGAGCTGGTGCCCAAGAACCTGGCGATCGCCCGGCCGCTGGCCACCGCGCGCGCAGTGTCCGGGTTCCAGCGTGCCTTCAGCACGGTCACCGGGCCGCTGCTGACGTTCTTCAACGGGACGGCCAACCGGATCGTGCGGGCGCTGGGCATCGAGCCGCAGGAGGAGCTGGCCTCGGCCCGTTCTCCCGAGGAATTGACGGTACTGGTAGGACATTCGGCCCGCCAGGGCGTGCTGCCCGAACAGACCGCCCAGCTCGTCCAGCGCTCCTTCGCGTTCGGCACGCGGCGGGCCCACGACGCGATGACCCCCGGGACCCGCATCGTCAGTCTCACTCCGGGGCAGAGCGTGCAGGACATGCTCTCCACGGCGGCGGCGACCGGCCACTCCCGGTTCCCGGTCATGGAACCCGGATCGCCCGAGGTGCAGGGCATCGTCCACGTCCGCCGGGGCCTGGCCGTGCCGTTCCCTGACCGCGGGCACACCCCGGTCGCCACCGTCATGGACGAGCCGACCTTGATGCCGGACACCGTGGAGTTGGACGACCTGATGGACACCCTGCGCGCCGGTGGGCTGCAGATGGCCGTGCTGATCGACGAGACCGGTGACGTGGCCGGGCTAATCACCCTGGAGGACCTGGTCGAGGAGCTCGTGGGTGAGGTCGTGGACGAGCACGACCCGGACGAGGGGACCAGTGAGCACCTGCCCGACGGGACCTGGCGGCTCGACGGGGCCCTGCGCCCCGATGAGGTCAGCACGCTGCTGGGGCACCACATCCCGGAAGGCTCCGACTATGACACCCTCGCCGGGTTCCTGACCCTGCACCTGGGGTCGATCGCCACAGTCGGGGACGAGGTCGAGATCGACACCGAACCGGCCCACGGGTATCGGGCCGCACGGATCACCCTGCGCGTGGAAGAGATGGACGGGGCACGCATTGCCCAGATCAGCGCCTCCGCCACCCCCCTCGAGACGGAAGAGAGTGCCCGCTAGTGGATACCGTGGGAATCATCCTGACCATCGTGCTGCTCGCGGCCAACTTCTTCTTCGTCGGCGCCGAGTTCTCCCTGATCGCCGCCCGGCGGTCCATCATCGAACCCCGGGCCCAGGAGGGCGGCCGGGCCGCCCGGATGACCCTGTGGGCGATCGAGAACGTCTCGCTGATGATGGCGGGCGCCCAATTGGGCATCACCGTGTGTTCCCTGGCCCTGGGGTACGTCACCAAGCCGATGGTCGTCTACGCCCTGCAGGGACCGTTCGAGGCCCTGGGCGTACCAGAGGCGGCGATCGACACCATCGCCTACGTCATCGCCTACGCCCTGGTGACCTACCTGCACGTCGTGCTCGGCGAGATGGTGCCCAAGAACATCGCCCTGGCCGGACCGGAGCGGATGGCCCTGGTGCTCGGACCGGCACTGGTCGTCGTCGTGCGGATCCTTCAGCCGATGCTGTGGGCCATGAACGCGATGGGCAACGCCATCCTGCGCCTGTTCAAGGTGACCCCGAAGAACGAGGTCACCAGCGCCTTCACCCGGGACGAGGTCGCCGGGCCTGGTCGGCGAGTCCCGCGAGGGCGGGCTGCTGGACCACCAGGACGAGCGCCTGCTGCTCGGTGCCCTCACCTTCGAGGAGCGCTCCGTGAAGTCCATCGTGATCCCCCTGCACGAGGTCACCACGCTCCCGGCCGGGTGCACCCCGGAACAGATCGAGACCGTCGCGGCCAACGGGTACTCACGGTTCCCGGTGCAGTCCGAGGACGGCGAGCTGCGCGGGTACGTGCACGTCAAGGACCTGCTCAGCCTGGATGCGGTCGAGCGGAACGCGCCCCTGCCGGAGCGGCTGGTCCGGGACCTGCCGCAGGTGCACGTCGCCGAGCACCTGCAGACCTCGTTGCGCCAGATGCAGCGGGACGGGGCGCACCTGGCTCTGGCCGTGGACCACGATGGACATCCGTATGGAATCGTCACCCTCGAGGACATGCTCGAGGAACTGGTCGGGCAGATCCGCGACGACAGCCGTGTCTCCCGGTAGCAACGGTGAGCGGGCGGCCTGGTCCTCCCGCCCGGTTCCCGGTCCTGCGGGCCGCCCGTCCGAGGGTGGCCCGCAGGACCAGTCCGGTCACAGGCCATGAACGGCCTCGACGGGGCCGGGATCGTCGGGGACCTGCTGTCCTGGGTCGGATTGTGCCTGGGCCTGCCCCTGCTGCTGGCCGGGATGCTGCGGCGTTCCAGGGAACGGTCCCTGGTGGCCACCGAGGTCGTCATCGTTCGAGGCCCGCCTGAACCGCAGGCCCGCTGGTTCGCCAGCGGGGAGTTCTACGACCGCCCCCTGCACGCGACGGAGCACTCCCACTATGCCGGCAGGGACGTCTGCACCGGGTACGTCAGCCCCCGGGAGCCCTGGGTCATGGGTTTCGAGCGTCATCGGCAGGCCACCGGTACATGCCTGGCACTGGGTGCGACCTTCATCATCATCGGGCTCTGCGGCCTCATCCTCTCGATCATCCCCCTGGTGATCGGCTGAGGTCGGTGGCCGGGGCGCCGGGTGGACCACCGGTTCGCGTCATCCGCTCCCTTCGGGTCGGCGAAGCGCGTCGATCGGCCCCCTGGCACCCGGCCCGGCGGCTTTGTACCCTCGGAGGCACGAGGTGAGTCGACGGTGCCCCCTGATGATGTCTTCGTCCCCTATGGCCCCTCCCATTGGGGTGCGCTGGTCGTCTGCGTCCTCGGCGCCGTGTTCGTCATCGGCGTGGGCCGGCGGTTGCGGGGCTCCGGGGCCGAGGTGGTCTTCTCCCGGGTGTTCGCCGGGGTTCTGGCCGTGTACGCGGTGGCGATGCTCGTCTATCGGTGGTGGCCGGGCCAGTTCGACCTCCACATCGCCCTGCCGGTCCACCTCTCGGATCTGGCGTGGATGGTCGCGGTCATCGCGCTGTGGACCCGGACCCACTGGGCGTTCGCCCTTACCTACTACTGGGGACTGACGCTGAACCCGCAGGCCATCCTCACCCCGGCCCTGAACTCGCCGGACTTCCCCCACATCGACTTCATCGACCTCTGGATCCAGCACCTGCTGGTGCTGTGGGCGGCGCTGTACCTGACGTGGGGACGCGGCACCCGGGTGGCCTGGGGCAGCTACCGGATGGCCCTGGTCGTCACGGTGGCGTGGGCGGTGGCGGCCTTCGGGCTCAACGGCTGGCTGGGGACCAACTACGGCTTCCTCAACGCGAAGCCCGACAACCCATCGGTCCTTGATCTCTTCGGGTCCTGGCCCTGGTACCTGGCCGTGGAGTTCCTCATTATCTCCGCGGTGTGGGCGCTCATGACCTGGCCGTGGACGGCCCGGCGGCCGGCCCGGCGGCTGGCCCGGGCCTGGACGGCGTCCCCGGACGCACGAGCCCCACGGACAGACCGTGGACGGCATCGCCGGCCGCGGTAAGGGGCGGACCGTCCGCAGTCCGGAACGGTTCCGTCGCGGACGGGCGTGACATAGCGTGACGGAATGGACGCCGACACCCTGGTGAATCTCGCGCTGGTTGTGATGTTCGTGCTGATCGGAGGAGTCTTCGCCGGCACCGAGATGGCCATCGTGAACGTGCGTCCATCCCAGGTCCGGACCCTGGAGTCCACCGGTCCGCGCGGGGCCAGGACGGCGGCCCTGGTCCGGAACCCCAACCTGTTCCTCTCCGCCGTGCAGATCGGGGTGACGGTCGCCGGGTTCTTCTCCTCCGCCTACGGCGCCTCGACCATCGCCCCGGACCTCGAGCCGTGGCTGGTGTCCCTGGGGATGGGGGAACAGACGGCGGGCACCACGGCCCTGGTGGGACTGACCCTGGTCATCGCCTACCTGTCCCTGGTGTTCGGGGAACTGGTCCCCAAGCGGCTGGCCATGCAAAACGCGATGGCTCTCACCCGGACTCTGGCCCCGCCGCTGGGAGTCTTCGCGCGCCTGATGCGCCCGGTCATCTGGCTGCTCTCGGCCTCCACGAACGTCGTGATCCGCCTGCTCGGCGCAGATCCGACGGTGGACCGGGAATCGGTCTCCGCCGAGGAGATCCGGTCCATGGTCTCGACCGCCGAGTCGCTGGAGGAGGTGGACCGGCGGGTGCTCACCGCCGTCTTCGAGGCCGCGGAACGCACCGTCGTCGAGGTGATGCGCCCCCGCCCCGAGGTGAACTTCCTCGACGGCGCGACCACGGTCGGGCAGGCGCTGCGGGAGTTGGCCACGCTGCCGAACTCCCGCTACCCGGTGACCGGGCGGGACACCGATGACGTGCTGGGCTTCGTCCACGTCCGGGACCTGCTCCGGGTGGAGGACCGCACGCTCACCCTGGGGTCGATCGCTCGGACCATCACGGTGCTGCCCGGGACGGTCGAGGTCCTGCAGGCGCTGCACCGCATGCGGGACAGCGGTGACCAGATCGCCCTGGTGATCGACGAGTACGGCGGCACCGACGGGATCGTCACCCTGGAGGATCTGCTGGAGGAACTTGTCGGCGACATCTACGACGAGTTCGACGACAGCCTGGAGCCGGCGGGCGGCACCCTGAGCGAGGGGCAGGACGTGGAGGTCGACGGTGGGTTGATCCTGCAGGAGCTGGCCCAGCACACCGGCGTGCACCTGCCCGACGACGGTTCCTACGAGACCGTGGGCGGGTTCATGATGGCCGAGCTGGGCCGGGTCCCGGCGATCGGGGACGTGATCGACGTCGGGGGGGCCTCGCTGCGGGTCCTGGCCATGGACGGGCGGCGCGTGGGCCGCGTCCAGATCAGCCGGGGTGCCGGAACCGGACCCCCCGAGACGGGTCCCTGAGCCGCGCACCGGGGCCGCCTGCTGTCGGCCCCGGCCTCCCCCGGTCTCCCTCCGGCCGAGGGAACGGGGACGCCCATGGCACGGGTGACACCGGTCCTCAGCGGTGGCTTCCCGAGGTGTCGGCGGGGCGCGTACCGGAGGCCCGACGCCGTGGCCAGAGCGGTTCGAGGGTGGCGTCCTCCTCGGCGGTGGCGCTGCGGAACGGCGGGTCGGCCGGGGCGGACGGCCCCTGGCGCCCCTGCCCGCGGGTGGCCCGCAGGCTGGCGATGACGGACACGGTCAGGATGAGGGCGACGACGGCCAGGGAGACCGGGGTGGGGATGTAGAACACGTCGATCTTCAGCAGCATCTTGATCCCGACCCAGACCAGAACCAGCGCCAGGCCGACCTTGAGGTAGACGAAGCGGTGGATCAGGTCGGCCAGCAGGAAGTACATCGCCCGCAGTCCCAGGATGGCGAAGGCGTTGGCGGTGAAGACCAGGAACACCTCGTCGGTCACCGCGAAGATGGCCGGGATCGAGTCCACGGCGAACACCACGTCCGTGGTCTCGATCAGCACCAGCACCGCCAGCAGCGGCGTGGCCAGCACCACCCCGTCCCTGCGCACCAGCAGCCGCTGGCCGTGGAAGGTGTCGGTCATCGGCACCAGCCGGCGGAACGCGGTCAGCGCCCTGGACTGGTCCGGGTTCAGTTGTTCGTGGCGCTGCCGGATCATCCGGTACCCGGTGTACAGCAGGAAGGCGGCGAACACGTACAGCACCCAGGTGAAGTGCTGGATCAGCACCGCGCCGGCGGCGATGAAGATGCCGCGGAACACGAGGGCGCCGAGCACCCCGAGGAACAGCACCCGGTGCTGGAACCGGGGCGGGACGGCGAAGTGGGTGAAGATGATGGCCCACACGAACACGTTGTCCACGGACAGGGACTTCTCGATCAGGTACCCGGCGAAGTACTGCTGGCCGTACTCGGCACCCCATCCGGTCCAGACGAGCACGCCGAAGCCGACACCGCACGCCACCCAGACCGCGGACCAGGCTGCGGCCTCCCGCACCCCGATGACGTGGGCACGACGGTGGGCGACCAGGTCGACGACCAGCATCGCGATGATGAAGGCCAGGACCACTGACCAGATCCACAGGGGGACGTCCATGACGGGACACCTTTCGATCGATGAGATCGAAGGTCTCTCCCGGCCGGCTGAGGGCCCGCCCGCCGGGCCCGGTGGGCCGTAGTGACGACGGGTCGGCTGGGGGGATACTCCCCTTCTGGTGCAGAAAATTAGACCATGACCGCACCGGAGGGTTCAAGACCCCCGTTCATCCCCCTCACGGCCGTGGAGAGGACCGGGGCGCTCACTTCCGTCCGACGAACCAGCCCGCCAGCGTCTGCAACCGGGTCTCGAGCTGCTCGGCCGTGGCCTGGGCGACCGCCGGTCCCCCGCTGATCTCCCGCAACCGGTTGTGGATGATCCCGTGCGGGGTGCCGGACCGGGCCGACCAGGCCGAGACGTTCTTCGAGAGCTGGCTGCGCATCTCCTTGAGGCGGCGGTGGTCCACCACGGTGGCCTGACCGTCATGGCCGGCCGCCCCCGTGGCGGCGTGGTCGGCCCGTGGACGGCGCCGGAGCTGTTCGGCCTGGCGCTGGCGCAGCAGCTGCCCCACCTGTTCGGGCTCCAGCAGTCCCGGGATCCCCAGGAAGTCCAGCTCGTCCTCGGACCCGACCGCCCCGCCGGTGCCGAACTCGGAACCGTCGAAGAGCACCCGGTCGAAGGCCGCCTGGGACTCCAGTGCCTTGAACTCGGAGCGTGTCAGGGAGTCCGAGGCCCGGTCCTGGCGGTTCGCCGCCGCGAGCAGGTCCTCCTCCGGGGACTGGGACAGGTCCTCCGACTCCAGGACACCGGGGGCCGCTTCGGGCCGGTCCAGGGCGTGGTCGCGCTCGGCCTCCATCTCGTTGGCCAGCAGCATCAACTGGGGCACCGAGGGCAGGAACACGCTGGCGGTCTCCCCCCGGCGCCGGGAGCGCACGAAGCGGCCGACGGCCTGGGCGAAGAACAGCGGGGTGGAGGTCGAGGTCGCGTACACCCCGACGCAGAGCCGGGGCACGTCCACGCCCTCGGAGACCATGCGCACCGCGACCATCCAGCGTTGAGTGCCGGCCGAGAATTCCTCGATACGGTCGGAGGCGCCCTTGTCATCGGACAGGACGACGGTGATCTCCTCACCGGTGATGGCCTGCAGCTGGGCGGCGTAGGCGCGCGCGTCCTCGTGGTCCGTGGCGATCACCAGGGCGCCGGCGTCGGGGACGTTGCGTCGCACCTCGGTCAGCCGGCGGTCCGCCGCGCGCAGCACCGAGGGGATCCACTCCCCCTCCGGGTTCAGGGCGGTCCGCCACGCCTGGGCGGTGATGTCCTTCGTGGCCGCCTCGCCGAGCTGGGCCTCCATGACGTCACCCGTGGAGGTCTGCCAGCGCATCTGACCGGAGTAGGCCATGAAGATCACCGGCCGCACCACGTGGTCCCGAAGCGCCGGTCCGTAGCCGTAGGTGTAGTCCGCCTTCGACCGGCGGATCCCGTCCTCGAACTGCACGTAGTCCACGAAGGGGATGGCGGCGGTGTCCGAGCGGAACGGCGTGCCGGTCAGGGATAACCGGCGGGTGGCCGGCTCGAACGCCTCCCGGATGGCGTCGCCCCAGCTCAGGGCGTCACCGCCGTGGTGGATCTCGTCCAGGATCACCAGGGTCCGGGCGTTCTCCGTCCGGTTGCGGTGCAGGATCGGTTTCGACGCCACCTGCGCGTACGTCAGCGCGACCCCGATGTACTCGTCGCCGTGGCGCCCGTCCGCGTTCTTGAAGTTCGGGTCGATCGCCAGCCCGATCCGGGCCGCGGAGTCCGCCCACTGCCGCTTGAGGTGCTCCGTGGGGGCCACGACGGTGATCCGGCTGACCGTCCCGGCCTCCATGAGCATCTTCGCAACGCGCAGCGCGAAGGTCGTCTTACCGGCGCCCGGGGTGGCCACGGCCAGGAAGTCCTGGGGCTGCTTCGAGAAGTACAGCTCGAGGGCCTCCTGCTGCCACTGGCGCAGCTTCGGGGCGGTCCCCCAGGCCGCCCGCTCCGGCAGGGCGGGGGGCAGGTCTTCACCGATTTGGAACAGTGCATCGGACACGGAGCTTCGCTGGCCTCCTCAGGCGGGGACGGTGCAGGGGTGCGGTGGACGGACGGCGCGGTGAGCGCGGCGGGGCGGGGCCCTGCGGCGGGCCGGCCGGGGATCCCCGGAACGGGGCGGATGGGCGCGCGCCGGGTCGTCGGACACGACGACGGCACGTCACCGACAGGTGTCGGCCCGGCTGCGCGGCCGGGCCGGCCCGGTATGGACGCCGAGCCGTGGGTCAGTCGCGGCCTCGGCCGCCGAACCAGCCGCGCCGGCCACCGCTGGAACCCTCGCTGCCGGAGTCGCCGTCCTTCGGCCCCTTGAGGCCGTCGTAGATCTCCTTGCACTCCGGGCAGACCGGGAAGCGCTCCGGGTCCCGTCCTGGCGTCCAGACCTTGCCGCACAGGGCGACCACGGGGGCGCCGGTGACGGCGGACTCCATGATCTTCTCCTTGCGGACGTAGTGCGAGAAGCGCTCGTGGTCGCCCGGTTCGGCGTCCTGCAGCTGCTCCTGGCGGTCCAGCACGGCGGCCCCGGCGCTGCCGGGACCCTGCGGTGCTCCGGGGTCGTTCAGATCGGGCTCGGCGGGCAGACTCATGCGCCCCAGTCTACCGGTCCGCGGTCTCCGGCACGCCCGTCCGGTTGCGCCCGGTTCCGTCCCGTCGCCGCCGGCCTCCCGGCCCGGGGTCATGCGAACTTCAGCACGGACTGGTAGGTTTCCGCCTGGGCCCGGTCGAACCAGCGGCTGCCCCAGCGGATGCCGAGCCCCAGGACCAACAGCCCCAGCCCGAGGCCCACGACGAGGGTGAGCCACTGGAAGAGCATGTCACCGGTCAGCAGGGCCAGGACGAACAGGATGAGCTCGGGCAGCACCAGCAGCCCGAGGACCACCATCGCGCCCAGCGAGACCAGCAGCATCCGCATGGCCGAGCCCTCCGGGGTGGCGAAGGGGCTGTCCCCGGGTTTCGGCACCGGATAGATGAAGCGGGCCGAGGACACCGCGGACACCCCCGCGCCGGTGAGCAGTGCCCCCACCGCCAGGCCGACCAGCCCCGGCAACAGGTCCCAGGCCCCCGCCATCCAGGTGGTGGCCAGCGTTAGGACGAGTGTCAGGGGCAGGGCCCACAGCAGCAGCGCCCCGACCCGGCCCACACGGTCGTCCCGGCCGGATACCCCGGCGGTGACGTGCAGCGCGAACGCGGAGCTGTCATAGGCGATGTCCGCGGAGATCGCGTAGCCGAGCATGAACCCGGTGATGGGGCCCATGAACAGCATCAGGGAGTGGTCGCCCGACTGTGCACCCAGGAACCAGAACAGCACCAGCATCAGGGGCACGACCATGAGCGAGGCCGAGTAGCGCGGGTCCTTGAGCCAGTAGATGATCGACCGGGCGGCGATCGCCCCGGCGGGCGTGGCGGGCAGCGAGCCCAGCAGCCCGAGCCCCGCCCTGGAGGTGCGGGTGGCCGGTCCGGACCCGCGCACCTGGGTGTAGCTGCGGTCGACGGCGAGCTGCCAGAGCCAGACGGCGCCGGCCACCCAGGCGAGGCAGAGCAGTCCCTGCCCGAGCGCCTCGCCGTACCGGCCCTCGGCGGCCGCCCAGGGCGCGGCCGTGAACGATCCCAGCGGAGTCCACGCGATGACCGCGGCGATCCCCGGCAACCGGTCTGCGGCGGCCTCCACGGAATCGACGATCCCGGCCAGGATCACCCCGCTGAGCATTAGCGGGACCAGGGCGATGATGGACACGATCTCGCGGATGCGCCGGCGCCCGGTGAACGCCGCCAGCAGCCCGGTGACCGCGTAGGAGACGCAGATGCAGAACAGCGCGCCCAGGATCGCCGTCGGGATCGCGGTGAGCAGGGCCGGCAGCGAGTCGCGCCAGGCCAGGGACGAGAGCAGGTAGGCGATGAGGGTCGCCGCCCCCGGCACCGTGACCAGTCCGGCCAGGGCCAGGCCCGGCACGAGTGCGCGGGACGGGATGCCGAAGGTGGCGAAGTTGGCCGGGTCCAGCGTCATGTCCACCCCGGTGAAGAACACGGGGACCACGATCCAGCCGAGCACGGCGGCTGCGCCGACCAGCGTCAGGACGGTCCCCCGCCACTGCACCTCGAGGTCCGGCAGGAAGGTGGCACCGACGCCCCACATCGCCAGCACGAGGACCGTGTAGGCGATGAAGAAGACGGACATCACCAGCTGGAGCGTGCTGCGCCTCCACCCGTTGACGGTGATCGCCAGCTTCATGCGCATCAGGTGTGCAACCATGACAGCCCCTCTCCGCTCGTGCGGCCGCCCACGAGGTCCACGAACCGGTCCTCCAGGGACCGGCCCGCCCGGACCTCGTCGACCGTGCCGGCGGCGAGCAGGGTGCCCTCGGCGATGACGGCCACGTGGTCGCACATGCGCTGGACGAGGTCCATGACGTGGCTGGAGACCACGACCGTGCCACCGGAGGCGACGAACTGGGCCAGGATGTCCCGGATGTTGGCGGCCGAGACGGGGTCGACCGCCTCGAACGGTTCGTCCAGGACCAGCACCCTGGGAGCGTGGATCATGGCGGAGGCCAGCGCGACCTTCTTGGTCATGCCCGCCGAGTAGTCGACCACGAGCTTGCCGGCGTCCTGGGAGAGGTCCATGACGCGCAGCAGGTCGGCGGTGCGCTCGGCCACGGTCTGGCGGTCGAGCCCGCGCAGCAGGCCGGAGTAGGTCACCAGCTGCTCACCGGTCAGCCGGTCGAACAACCGCACGCCGTCCGCCAGGACGCCCATCCGCCGTTTGGCGGCCAGCGGCTCCTCCCAGACGTCCGTGCCGTGGATCCAGACCCGTCCGTGGTCCGGGCGCAGCAGGCCCGTGGCCATGGACATGGCCGTGGTCTTGCCGGCCCCGTTGGGACCCACCAGCCCGTAGAACGACCCCGCGGGCACGTCCAGGGAGATGCCGTTGACGGCGATCTTCTCCCCGAAGCGCTTGGCCAGTCCGCGGATCGCGATGGCGGTGTGCGGGTCGGGCAGCTCCCGCGCCCCGGCGTCGGGGCGCAAGGTGGGCAGCGGGGCGGGGTGGTCGGTGCCCGGCGGGGCATCGGGGGTGTCAGGAAGGCTCATGGAACCGACCGTAGCAAGGGCCGCGGTCAGCGCCCCGGTGCACCACGGGCCGGAGGGCCATGACCCACGTCATGACGCGGGGGCCACGGCCGCCCGGACTCAGAACAGGGCGCGGGCCAGTGCCTTCCGCGAGGCCTGGGTACGGGGGTCCTGGTCCCCGACCACCGTGTACAGGTCCACGAGGTGCTCGCGGGCGGGGTCGCGCTCCGTGCCCGGATGGGTGGCGATGAAGCGCACCAGCCGGGTGAAGGCGTCCTCGACGTGTCCACCGAGGAGGTCGAGGTCGGCCACGTCGATCTGGGCCTGGACGTCGTCCGGGGCGGTGGCCGCCCGCTCACGCACCGCTGCCGCGTCCATGGCGGCCGTCCGGGCGAACAGTCCCGCGTGGGCCAGGCCGGCCTTGGCGTCCTCGTCACCGGGGTTCTCCGCCAGGGCCCGCCGGTAGGCGTCCAGGGCGGCGTCGTAGTCACCGCGGTCGATGGCGTCGACCGCCTCCTGGTGCAACGGCGGCAGGGGCGGCTGGGCCGGGGCCTCGGCCGGGGTGCCCGCGTGGTCCCGTGGCGGACCCAGCGGGGGGACGGTTCCGCTCACGCCGTTCTGGGCGGCGGCGGCGAGGAGCTCGTCGATGAGCTGGCTGAGCTGTTCGGCGGGCACCGCCTGGTTCAGCACCGGGACCGGCTGCCCGGCCAGCACCGCGACGACGGCGGGCCCGGCGGGCAGTCCGAAGACCTGGAGGGCCTGGGGCTCGGCCTCGGCGTCGACCCGGGCCAGCACGAGCCGTCCGCCGCGACGGTCGACCTCGGGGGCGACCAGGGCGTCGAGCTGGCCGCTGACCGGGTCGGACGGCATCGCGAGGTGGATCAGGACCGGGACCCGGCCCGAGAGCTGGACGAGTTGCTGCAGGTCGGCCTGCCGGGCCCCGTCCAGGACCCAGCTGCCCTCGGGGGCGGCAGCGGCCCCGGGCTGCCCCGGAGCCGCCCCCGGGCCGGCGGCCGGCCGCTGCTTGAGTCCGGACAGGTCCACCGCTCCGCGCAGGTGGGACGGCATCGCTCCAGGCTGCTGTGACATGCTCCCGTGTTCTCCTCGTCTCGTGGTTCGTCCGCCGGACCGGACTCCACGGACCGGCGGGTCGTCAGCTCAGGAACTTCACGGTACGCAGCTCGTCGGCCATGCCCACGAGGGAGATCCTGGCATCCTCCCCGCTCGCTCCGGCAGCCGGCACGTGCAGGGCCAAGACCTCACGGTACGTCATCCGCACGCCCTTGTGGGTCACCCGGCCGCCCCCACGCAGCTCGGCCGCCAGCTCGTCCACGATCACGGCGCCACCGGCCTCCTTGGGCCGGGCGTAGGTCCGGGCGTAGAGGTTGCCCAGGACGATCGCCGACCCGTCCGCCAGCCGCAGCCCGACGACGGAATCGGGCACGGACTCGCGCCGGAACGTGAAGCGGGCGTCGTCGGCGCCCTCGACCAGTGACTCCTGGTACTCGTGCACCGCGTCCACGTAGGGATTGGCCTCGATGCTCTCCGAGAAGTCGTCACCGGCGTCGCTGAGGTACCGCGCCGTTCCGGCCACGGCGTGACCGGGGGCCATCATCAGTCCCTCGGCGTCCGCCGATTCGAGGACCTCGACGCCGGTCTGGTCCAGGCTGCCCGCCGGCAGCTGCGCACCGGGGGTCATCGGCGCCGTGGCCACCAGCCGGTACTGGCCGCGCGCCGACTCCTGCCGGAGCATCAGGATCTGCGGCGTGCTGTTGCCCTTGCCCTCCGTGATGGCCATGGCCGTCCGCGGGAAGGAGGGGTCCGAGACGGCCGCGGCCGAGAGCACCGGCGAGGACCCGATCGGTTCCGGCGCCGGGATGCTGTCGTCGATCTTCCGGTTGCGGTAGTTCAGGGAGCGCATCTCCAGCGCGTGCTCGGCGACGCGCGGCCGGAGCTTCGTCGCGTTCTGGGCGAGGTCCCCGGCCCTGACCGTCTGGGCGACCTTGCCCAGGATCCGCTCCAGCTGGGCATCGGTCAGGACGGAATACGCCTCGTCCCCGGCCTCCTCCGTGGCGGCCGGCGACGAGGCCTCTGCGGTGGCCGCGGGGGCGGCACCGGCCGGGGCCACGCCGGTCAGCCCGATCGCCAGCGCGGTGACACCGGCGCCGATCGCGCGGAGGGCGCGCCGGGTGGCGGGCCCTCCGGAGGGTCCCGGCACGGCCGCCCCGGAGGTGCTGGTCACCGTGCCGGCGGTGGACCCGGTGCCGGACGATGCCGCGCCGGAGGGGGGCGACGCCGCACCGGCCCCCGGCGCGACCGGGGTCCCGGCGCCGTCGCGGGGACCCCGCGCGCGGCGGGCCACCGGATGCTCGCTGTCTGCCTCGGCGGCCGCGGCCCAGGCCAGCAGGCCGATCCCGATCAGCACCAGCAGCCCGCCGATGACGTACAGCGGCACGATCCAGGGGTTGTCGCCGACGCGGTTGGTCCAGGTCACCGTCATCTCGGTGGGGGCGGGGTCGGTGCCGTCACGGGCGACGAGCAGCGCCCAGTCCCCGTCGGAGGGCACGCTCCAGCGCTGTTCCAGGCGGTCCTTGCCCTCCTGGACGTCGAGCCAGAGGTCGGAGCCCTTGGGGTCCGGAACGGTGGCCTCACCCTCGGCGTGCTCGACCTCGATGCGCGGGGCCTCCCCGCCGGGGACATCCGTGGTGATGCCCGTGACGGTGTTGTGGGCGGCGTCCCCCACCCAGGCCTGGACGTCGCGCTCGCGGCCGAGCATCACGGTGAAGGAGCCCTCCCCGGAGATCGTGTACTCCACCGGAGCCTCGTCCACCGCGTCGATGCCGGAGGTGATCACCGTCAGCGGCGCCTCGGCGGGCTGCTGGCCGACGGTCGCCGTCATCGTCTCCGGTGGGGCCCAGATCGTCTGCAGTCCGCCGGCGCACAGCAGGGCGGCGATGCCCAGCAGAAGGGCCACTATTCCGGATACAACTCGCACTCGGTCACCTGTCGATGGGGGTCGGTTCGGGCCCAGAGGGCCAGCGACCAGTATAGCCGGAAGGTCACCGAATGATAACGGCAGGTCAGTGACGTAACCTGTCGCTTGTGCAGGACCATGACCCCTCCCGACCGGGCCCCGGCCCTGTCGCCGGCGCCGGCCCGGAGGCCGCCGGCCGCCCCCCGGGGCCGCCCTCGGCTGCGGTCCCGACGGCCGGCGCCCCGGCGCCCGCCGCCCCGGTGGCCGACGACCGCGAGCCCCCGGAACCCCGGCGCCCGCCGGGGTTCCTCCGGCGCGTCCTCGCCACCCGGCGGGTGCCGGGCGCCCGGCCCCGGCCCCGGTTCGACGTCCGCTCCCCGGAGGCGGAACGGGCGCCGGTGGACACGGCCGAGGTCCCCGAGGAGAGCCGGGTGCGGCTCATCGGTGCCGCCCACCCCATCCAGACCGGGTTCCTGCTGACCGTGGGCGTCGGGCTGGCACTGCTGGTCTACGGCATCCTCTCGGCCAACACGCAGTTGCTGGTGTGGATCGGCGCGGCACTGTTCATCTCGCTGGGCCTGGACCCGATCGTGCGCCGGATCGAACGCTGGGGCGCCCCCCGCGGAGTAGGCGTCGCGGCCGCGCTGCTGTTGCTGGCGGCCATCCTCACGGCCTTCTTCTCCCTGCTCATCCCCACCGTGGTGGAGCAGACCACGGCGTTCGTCAACGACCTGCCGGACATGGTCTCGGACTTCCTGGAGTCCCAGTTCTTCCACGACCTGGACTCGCAGTTCGGCATCCGGGAGATCGCGGAGACGGAGATGAACAGGTTCGTGGCGGACTCCGCCAACTACACCGCGATCTTCGGCGGACTGTTCGGCGTGGGCAGCGCGATCGTCAACACCGGTTTCTCCGTGCTGATCGTGCTCGTGCTGACGCTGTACTTCCTGGTGTCCCTGCCGGCCATGAAGTTCTGGGCCTACCGGCTGGCCCCGCGCTCCCGCAGGCATCGCGTGGAGTACCTGGGCGAGGAGATCACCTCCTCGGTGGGCTTCTACGTCATCGGCCAGTCGGTCGTGGCCGTGCTGAACGGCCTCGTGGCCTTCATCGCCGTCTCGATCGCCGGACTGCCCTTCGGTGCGCTGCTGGCGTTCTTCGCCGGGCTGATGGCGTTCATCCCACTGGTGGGCGCCCTCACCGGTGGGATCATCATCACCGCCGTCGCACTGACGGGTGGCTGGCAGCAGGCCCTGATCTTTGCGGCCATCTACTTCACCTACCTGCAGGTCGAGGCCTATTTCGTCTCCCCGCGGGTGATGAGCAAGGCCGTGGCCGTGCCCGGTTCGGTGGCCGTGATCGCGGTGATCGCCGGGGCGGCGCTGCTGGGCGTGCTCGGGGCCCTCATGGCCATCCCGCTGGCCGCCGGGGTGATGCTGGTGGTCCGGGAGGTCCTCCTGCCCCGGCAGGACCGTCTCTAGGCCTGGCGGACACCGGCCAGGACCGGTCCGTCCCACGTCGCCGGCATCCGCACTGCCCTGCCCAGCGCCGTGGACGCCACCTCGTCCAGGGCCCGGTGCGTGTGGGTCCGGCCCACCCACAGGTGCCGCGCCCCGTCGACGCCGACCACCTCGGCCTGCGGCACCCGGGCGAAGCGCCGCACCGCCTCGGCCGGTCGCAACGTGTCGTCCAGGCCGGGGACGAGCACCCGCAGGGGCCGTCCGTCGGCTGCCCAGCGGTCCAGGTCGTCCGGGGTGGAGCGGCGCAGCGGCGGTGAGAGCAGGATCCCGCCCACGGCCCGCTGGGCGTGGGGCACCAGCAACCCGTGCTTGAGCACCAGCTCGGTGCCGAAGGACCAGCCCAGCAGCCAGGGGGCCGGCAGTGACCGCTCGGCCACGAACGCCAGCGCCGCGGCCACGTCGGCCCGCTCGGAGACGCCGTCACCGAACGACCCGTCCGAGCAACCGCGCGCCGAGCACGTGCCGCGCGTGTTGAACCGCAGCACGGCCAACCCGGCCGTCGCCGGAAGCCACTGGGCCGCCTTGAGGTAGAGGTGGAAGTCCATGTGCCCGCCCACCGTGGGAAGCGGGTGGAAAGTCACGAGCGTGGCCCGGGGTGCCCGGTCGACGGGCACGGCGAGTTCGCCGACCAGGTCCAGGCCGTCCTCGGTGCGCAGCACGATGCGTTCGCGCGCGGCGGGCAACACCGTCCGGGAATGGATCGGTTCCGCTCCCCGCGTGTCCCGGTAGTCCTCGGCCACGGGCCCGGGAGGCAAGGGGACCGCGGGGGCGTCGTCGGGGGCCCCGCGCATCGGGCCGTCCTGTGGGTGCGGCATCGTCAGTACCGTCCGTCCTGCCGGCGCGTGCTCCAGCACTTGGGATGCCAGTGGCGCCGCTCCGCGCCGGCGGCCTCGTCACCCAGGATCGAGTCGCTGCGCCAGGCCACCAGGTGGGCGAGCCCCGGCGGGATGGTGCGCCCGCACCCCGGGCAGGTGTAGTCCTTCACGGCGCGCCAGGCGGGGATCCTGCGCACGTGCCAGCCGCCGTCGGGACCGGTCTCGTGCCGGTAGCCGGGGTCCAGTCCCAGCAACCGGTCCAGTTCTCCGGGGCCGCCGGGCCCCACCCCCGACGCCGGCTCCGTCCCCCGGTGGCGACCGGCGCGTCCGGCACCCGCTCCGGTACCGGGGCGGCGGCGGGGTCGGTTGGAACGGGGCACCTCCTCATGGTGTCACAGCACGGGCGCGGTGGAGCCGTCCGGGCGCCGGCTGCCAGTAGACTGCCCGGTGTGCGTTTGGTGATTGCCCGGTGTTCCGTCAACTACGAGGGGCGCCTGCGCGCCCACCTGCCGCAGGCCACCCGCCTGCTCCTGGTCAAGGCGGACGGCTCCGTCCTGGTCCACTCCGACGGCGGGTCCTACAAGCCCCTCAACTGGATGAGTCCGCCGGCGACGCTGCGGGTCGCCCCGCCCTCCGAGGAACTCGCCGAGGAGGGCGTGCGCGAGGTGTGGACCGTGCAGTCGACCAAGGCCGACGACCGCCTGGTCGTGCACGTCTTCGAGGTCCTGCACGACACCTCGCATGAGCTGGGCGTCGACCCCGGGCTCGTCAAGGACGGCGTCGAGGCCGACCTGCAGCGCCTGCTGGCCGAGCAGATCGAGCTGCTCGGCACGGGCCACTCGCTGGTCCGGCGGGAGCACATGACGGCCATCGGCCCGGTCGACATCCTGGCCCGTGACCCCGAGGGCGGCACCGTGGCGGTCGAGCTGAAGCGCCGCGGGGACATCGACGGTGTCGAGCAGCTCACCCGCTACCTCGACCTGATGAACCGGGACCCGCTGCTGGCCCCGGTCCGGGGCGTCTTCGCCGCCCAGCAGATCAAGCCCCAGGCCCGTACACTCGCCGAGGACCGCGGCATCCGCTGCCTCACCCTGGACTACGACGCGATGCGCGGCGTGGACGATGCCGAGTCCCGCCTCTTCTGACCCCGTCCCCGTCCCCCGTCCGCACGCCCCCGGGCGCCTGGTCACCCCGGGCCTCGTGGACCAGCACTGCCACGGCTACGGCGGCACCGACTTCGCGACCGCCGGACCGGAGGCCGTGCGCACGGCGCTGGCCGCGCTCGCCGGGCGCGGGGTGACCCGCGTGGTGGCCTCCGTGCCCACGATGCCGGCGTCCGAGATGCTGGCCGCGGTGCGCCGGCTCGCCCCGCTGGTCCGCTCCGGGGACCTGGCGGGAATCCACCTGGAGGGCCCGTTCCTGTCCCCCGCCCGGTGCGGGGCACACCCCCCGGCAGACCTCCTCGCCCCGGGCACCGGCGCGTCCCGGGCGCTGGTGCACGCCCTGCTGGAGGCCGGTGCGCAGGGTGGCACGGATCCCGGGTCCGGGGGCGGCAACGCCATCACCGCCATGACCTACGCCCCAGAACTGGACGGGGCGGCCGGTCTGGAGGCCGCGCTGCTGGCCGCCGGGGTCAGTCCCTCCCCCGGCCACACGGACGCCACGGCGGACCAGTTCGACGATGCCCTGGACCGGCTCGCCGGGGCGCCCGGGCCGCCCGCGGTCACCCACCTGTTCAACGCCATGGCCGGCTTCCACCATCGTCGTCCGGGGCCCGTCCCCGGTGCCCTGCGGGCGGCGGCAGGGGGCCTGCTGCGGCTCGAGCTGATCGCCGACGGACGGCACGTGGACCCGGCCGTGGTGCGCGACGTCATCGCGCTGGTGCCCGACGCGGTCTGCGTGGTCTCCGACGCCTCCGCCGCCACGGGTGCGGCACCGGGCCGCCACCGGCTCGGACGCGTGGACCTGGACTCCGCACCGGGCAGCGCGCCGAGGCTGGCCGCCTCGGGCACCCTGGCCTCCGGGTCGGTGTCCCTGGACCGGGCCCTGGGCCTGCTGCTGGAGTGGGGCGTGGCCCGGGACGCCGCCGTGCGCTCGGTGACCGCCACCCCGGCCCGGGGCCTGCCGCCCGGGCGCCGGGACTCCGGCTGGGTGGTGTGGGACGCACCCGGGGTGCCGGGCGACATCATACTCCCCGCGGGACATCCCCTCCGCCGGGGTCGTTAACGCATCCAGCGCACCGCCGTCACGGCGATGCGCTGGAGGATGTTCCGACCGGAGCTCAGTGGGCCCGGCGGCGCGAGGCCCGGTGGCCCCGGCTGGCCCGGTGACGTCGGGACGGCATCTCCCGCCACGTGCCGAAACCGACCGCGGGGCCGGCCTCGATCCAGGCCGAGAGACCCGAGCAGTCATCCGTGTGGATGTCCAGGTCGATCGGTGACGGCCCGCCATCCACGCGCACCACCACCGACCCGTCCTGCCGCCCGGGCGCCCCGCGGCGCAGCCGCAACTGGTGTCGGGCCGCCTTCCACCGGGGCCGGGGATCGATCGACCAGACCGTCATCAGGTCCAGCCCGGCCTCGTCATACCGGCCGATGACCAGCGTCCCGGCGCCGCGCTCGTCCGCGGGCCGGGCACGGGCCGTGAACGTCCCGGGCGTGCGCACCAGGGTGCGCCAGCGCCACCACACCATGAAGGCGAGCACCAGCAGCGCGGCGGCGATCGCCGCGACCAGTGCCGACCACCCGGGGCTCACGTCAGGCTGCGCCCTGTCCGGCCGCGGTCCCGTTCAGGGACGCCGCACCCGCCACGATGACCACGCGGTCGTTGTCCACGGAGAAGAACCCGCCCTCGGCGTGGGCCGTGATGGTCTGCCCGCCGGCCTGCTGGACGACGACGTCGCCGTCGCCCAGCACGGCCAGCATCGGGGTGTGACCCGGCAGGATGCCGATCTCGCCGTCGATGGTCCGGGCGCTGACCGACTGCGCCGGTCCGGACCACACGAAGTGGTCCTCCGCCACGATCTCCACCTCGAGTTCGTGCCTGTCAGCCATGATCAGTTCTCCGACTGGATCTTGGCCCAGTTGCGCTCGACGTCGTCCAGTCCGCCGACGTTGTAGAACGCCTGCTCGGAGATGTGGTCGAGGTCACCGTTGGCGATGGCATTGAAGCCCTCGATGGTGTCCTTGATCGGGACGGTCGAACCCTCCACGCCGGTGAACTGCTTGGCGGTGTAGGTGTTCTGGGACAGGAACTGCTCGATGCGGCGGGCGCGGGAGACGACGATCTTGTCCTCTTCTGAGAGCTCGTCGACACCGAGGATCGCGATGATGTCCTGCAGTTCCTTGTTCTTCTGCAGGATCTGCTTCACGCGGGTGGCGGCGTCGTAGTGCTCCTGGCCCACGTACTGCGGGTCGAGGATGCGCGAGGTCGAGGCCAGCGGGTCCACGGCGGGGTACAGGCCACGGGAGGCCAGGGTACGCGTCAGGTTCGTGGTGGCGTCCAGGTGGGCGAACACGTTGGCCGGGGCCGGGTCGGTGTAGTCGTCCGCGGGGACGTAGACGGCCTGCATCGAGGTGATGGAGTGGCCGCGGGTGGAGGTGATGCGCTCCTGGAGCACGCCCATCTCGTCGGCGAGGTTCGGCTGGTAGCCCACGGCGGAGGGCATGCGGCCCAGCAGCGTGGAGACCTCGGAACCGGCCTGCGAGAAGCGGAAGATGTTGTCGATGAACAGCAGGACGTCCTGGTTCATCTCGTCACGGAAGTACTCGGCCATGGTCAGGCCGGTCAGGGCGACGCGCAGACGGGTTCCCGGCGGCTCGTCCATCTGGCCGAACACGAGGGCGGTGTCCTTCAGGACGTCCGCCTCCTCCATCTCGACCCAGAGGTCGTTGCCCTCACGGGTACGCTCGCCGACACCGGCGAACACGGAGGTGCCGCCGAAGTTGCGGGCCACACGGGTGATCATCTCCTGGATGAGCACGGTCTTGCCCACGCCGGCGCCGCCGAACAGGCCGATCTTGCCGCCCTTGATGTACGGGGTCAGCAGGTCGATGACCTTGATGCCGGTCTCGAGCATCTCGGTGGAGCCCTCGAGTGCCGCGAAGTTCGGCGCCGGGCGGTGGATCGGCCAGCGCTCGGTGACCTGCAGCTCGGAGGTCGGCACGTCCAGGGACTCACCCAGGACGTTGAAGATGTGGCCCTTGACGACCTCGCCCACCGGGACGGAGATCGGTGCGCCGGAGTCGGTCACGGAGGCGCCCCGGACCAGTCCGTCGGTGGACTGCAGGGAGATGGCGCGGACCAGGTTGTCGCCCAGGTGCTGCGCGGTCTCGAAGGTGACGGTGCGGGTCTCACCGTTGAGGGTGATCTCGGCGGTCAGGGCGTTGTACACGGCCGGCATGGCGTCCGCGGGGAATTCGGCGTCGATCACCGGGCCGATCACGCGGGCGATGCGACCGATGGCGCCGCCGGTGGCGGTACCGGTGCCCTGTTCGTTCGTGGTGGCAGTCATCTCTCTCACTTCTTTGGTGTGGATGGCGGTTGCTGTGGTGCCGGTCGGCCCGGGGTCAGGATGCGCTGAGCGCGTCCGCACCGGCGATCAGCTCGGTGAGTTCCTGGGTGATCTCGGCCTGGCGGGCGTTGTTCATCTTGAGCGTGTACTCGCGGACGAGGTCCTTGGCGTTGTCACCGGCGGACTTCATGGCCCGCTGGCGGTTGGCCAGCTCCGAGGCGGCCGACTGGAGCATCGCCGAGAAGATCCGGGACTCGATGTACTTCGGCAGCAGGGCGTCGAGGACGTCCTCCGGTGCCGGCTCGTACTCGTAGAGCGGCAGCAGCTCGGTCTCGTCGGTGACCTCCTCCTCCACCACCTCGAGGGGCAGCAGCCGGACGACGGTCGGCACCTGGCTGACGAGCGAGTGGAACTCGGTGAAGACGACGTGGATCTCGTCCACGCCACCGTCCTCGGTGTCGTGCAGGAACGAGTCGACCAGCGTGCGGCCGATCTCCCGGGCGCGCTCGAACTTCGGGCTGTCGGTGTCCCCGGACCAGATGTCCTTGTACTCCCGGCCCCGGAAGTCGAAGTACCCCTGGGCCTTGCGGCCGACGAGGTAGACGTCGGTCTCCTTGCCCTCGGAGTGCAGCTTCTCCAGCAGCTCCTCGGCGTGGCGCAGGATGTTGGCGGAGTAGGCCCCGGCCATGCCACGGTCCGAGGACAGGATCAGCACGGCCGAACGGCGCGGGTTCTCCACCTCGGAGGTCAGCACGTGCTCGATGTCCTGCTGCGATGACACGGCGGACACGGCGCGGGTGATCGCGTTGGCGTACGGCAGCGACGCGGCCACGCGTTCGCGGGCCTTGCCGATACGGGACGTGGCGATCAGCTCCATCGCCTTGAAGATCTTCTGCATCGACTGCGTCGAGGCGATCTTCTGGCGGTAGACCCGGATCTGGGCTCCCATGGTTGTCCTTTCCTTCGTTCCCGCTCACCGGTGCCCGCCCTCGCGGGCGGGCACCGGTGAGCGGTCACGGTCAGCGCTTCTGCTTGACGATCTTTTCCTGGGTGACCGCGTCGGCCGCCAGCGGATCGTGTTCCTCGTGCCCGGCGGCCACGAGCTGGCTGTCGCCCTCGCCGAAGAAGCCCTTCTTGAAGGACTCGACCTCGGCCTTGAGGGTCTCCAGGGCGGAGTCCTCGAGCTTGCCGGTCTCCCGGATCGACGCCAGGACCAGGTCCTTGTGGCGCAGGTGGTCCAGGAACTCGCGCTCGAACCGCAGCACGTCCTCGACCGGGACCTCGTCCAGGTGGCCGTTGGCGCCGGCCCAGATGGACACGACCTGCTCCTCGACCGGGTACGGGTTGTACTGCGGCTGCTTCAGCAGCTCGGTCAGGCGCTCGCCACGGGCCAGCTGGCGGCGGGTGGCCGGATCCAGGTCCGAGGCGAACATGGCGAAGGCCTGCTGGTCGCGGTACTGGGCCAGGTCCAGCTTCAGGGTGCCGGAGACCTTCTTCATGGCCTTGATCTGCGCGGCGCCGCCGACGCGGGACACGGAGATGCCCACGTCCACGGCGGGACGCTGGTTGGCGTTGAACAGGTCCGACTGCAGGAAGATCTGGCCGTCGGTGATGGAGATGACGTTGGTCGGGATGTAGGCCGAGACGTCGTTCGCCTTGGTCTCCACGATCGGCAGGCCGGTCATCGAGCCGCCGCCGAGCTCGTCGGAGAGCTTGGCACAACGCTCCAGGAGCCGGGAGTGCAGGTAGAACACGTCACCCGGGTAGGCCTCGCGTCCCGGCGGGCGGCGCAGCAGCAGCGAGACCGCACGGTAGGCCTCGGCCTGCTTGGAGAGGTCGTCGAAGATGATCAGGACGTGCTTGCCGCCGTACATCCAGTGCTGGCCGATGGCCGAGCCGGCGTAGGGGGCCAGGTACTTGAAGCCAGCCGGGTCAGAGGCCGGGGAGGCCACGATCGTGGTGTACTCCAGCGCGCCGTTCTCCTCCAGGGTGTGGCGGACGGCGGCGATGGTGGAGGCCTTCTGGCCGACGGCCACGTAGATGCAGCGGACCTGCTTCTTCGGGTCGCCCGAGGCCCAGTTGTCCTTCTGGTTCAGGATCGTGTCGATGCCGATGGCGGTCTTGCCCGTCTGGCGGTCACCGATGATCAGCTGGCGCTGGCCGCGGCCGATCGGGATCATCGCGTCGATGGACTTCATGCCGGTCTGGAGGGGCTCCTCGACGGACTTGCGCTGGGTCACGCCCGGCGCCTGCAGCTCCATGGCGCGGCGTCCCTCGGCCTGGATGGGTCCCAGGTCGTCGATCGGTGCACCCAGCGGGTCCACGACGCGGCCCAGGAAGGCATCGCCCACCGGGACGGAGAGGACCTCTCCGGTGCGCTGCACCTCCTGGCCCTCCTCGATGCCCTGGAAGTCGCCCAGGACGACGACGCCGATCTCACGGGTGTCGAGGTTCTGGGCCAGGCCCAGCGTGCCGTCTTCGAAGCGAAGCAGCTCGTTGGCCATGGCGGAGGGCAGTCCCTCCACACGGGCGATGCCGTCCGCGGCGGAGACGACGTGGCCGACCTCCACACGTTCGGTGCCGGCCGGTTCGTAGGATGCCGCGAACTCATTCAGGGCATTGCGAACATCGTCAGCGTTGATGGTCAAGTCGGCCATCTGCGTTCCCTGCTCTCTAACGTTGGTGATCATCGAGATGACGATGACCGAAGGTGTCTGGGTGGATTCGTCGGACCGGCCTCAGCCGGCCAGTTTCCGCTGGAGGTCGAGGAGCCGGGTCTGGAGGGAGGAGTCGACGACGTCGTCGCCCACCTGGACCCGGATGCCACCGACCAGTTCGGGATCGACGGCCACGTCCAGCTTCAGGTCGCGGCCGAAGAGGCGCTTGAGCCCGGAGGCCAGGCGTTCCTGCTGCCCGGGCCCGAGCGGACGGGCGACCGTGACCTCGGCGATCCACGTCCGCTGGCGCTGGGCCACGGCGTCCACGAAGTCCCGGACCAGGTCGACCGGCTTGCTGCCGCGCGGGTTCTCCACGGCCTGGCGCACCAGCAGGCGCGCCTCCGGGGAGGCGCCTCCCATCAGTCGCTCGGCCAGGGTGCCCCGGGCTGCGGCGGGGGCCTGCGGATCCGTCAGTGCACGCTGGAGATCATGGGATTCCCCGACCGCACGGTTGAAGGACAACAGCTCGTCCGAGAGCCGCTCCAGTCCGCCCAGGCCCTCGCGTTCGGCGGACCCGGCCACCGCGGTGGTGGCCAGCTGCTCGAGCGCGTCACCGAAGTCCCGGTCCCGGGACCAGCGGCGGCCGGCGAGGTCGGCCAGGACGGTGAAGCCCGCCTCGGAGAGCTTGCCGCCGAACAGGGACCGGACCACGCCGACGCGACGCTCGGTCGTCCACGAGGGATCGGTCAGGGCCCGGCGCAGGGGCGCGCTGGAGTCGACCGTCCCGAGTGCCGAGAACAGTTCGCCGGCCAGCGGGAGTCCACCGGTGGTCAGGACGGAGTCCAGGTCCCGGCGGGCGGCCGTCAGTGAGTCGGAAGATGCACCGGCCATTACTCAGCAGCACCTGCGCTGGTGGAGGCCTGGCCCAC
The DNA here is from genome assembly GCF_937871995.1 of uncultured Citricoccus sp. Taxonomy (NCBI): domain Bacteria; kingdom Bacillati; phylum Actinomycetota; class Actinomycetes; order Micrococcales; family Micrococcaceae; genus Citricoccus; species uncultured Citricoccus sp. The sequence goes on from NZ_CALMQR010000130.1 coordinate 79,415, forward strand.
GGTCTCGCTGCGCTCGAGGTCCGCGAGGAACCGGTCCACGACGCGCTGCGAGCGGGCATCGTCCTCGAGGGACTCGCCCACGATGCGGCCGGCCAGGGTGGTGGCCAGGGCGCCGACGTCGTTGCGCAGCGAGGACTCGGCCTGCAGGCGCTCGGCGGCGATCTGGGCGTGGGCCTGCTCGACGATGCGGGCCGCCTCGCCGGAGGCCTTCTCGCGGGCGTCGGCCAGGATCTGGGCACCCTCGGCGCGCGCCTCCTCGCGGATGCGATTGGCCTCGGCGTAGCCCTCCTGCTGCTGCTGCTCGTAATTCGCCTTGAGGGCGTTGGCCTCGGCCTGGGCCTTCTCCGCCTTCTCGAGGCCGCCTTCGATCGCGGCATACCGGTCCTGGTACGCCTTCTCCAGGGCCGGTGCGATGTACTTGATCACGAGGAACATCAGCACGGCGAAGCCGACGGCGGTGACCAGCACCTCCCACCAGTTGGGGACGAGAGGATTCGCCCCCTCGGCTGCCGCGAGGATCGTTTCAGACCTGATCATGGTTCAACCATCCTTTGGTGATATTTCCTGTCATGGGTGGCCGGACTGCCGGCCGAGGATGGACAGGAATTAGAGGACGAAGGCGAAGACCAGGCCCAGGATGGCGAGGGCCTCGGCCAGGGCGAAGCCGAGCAGGGCGATCGGCTGCAGGATGCGCTGGGCCTCCGGCTGGCGGGCGACGCCGTTGATGTAGGCGGCGAAGATCAGGCCCACGCCGATCGCGGAGCCGATGGCGGCCAGGCCGTAGCCGATGAGGTTCAGGTTACCGGTGATTTCCATGGTGTTCCTTTCAAGATGCCAGGCGGCAGGTTGTGAGGGAATCCCCGGCGTGGTTCCGGCGATTGCCGGTACCGGGAAGTCATGTGGTGCCGGACGGCGTCCGTCACCCCGTTCCCGCTCCGTCCCGTCTACTGCCGGGCCGGGTGCGGGGCCGGAAGGTCAGTGTTCGTTGGCGGCGAGGGCGCCCTGGATGTAGATCGCGGTCAGCAGGGTGAAGACGAAGGCCTGCAGGAACATGATCAGCAGCTCCAGGAAGTACATGGCCACGAACCCGAGGATCACCAGCACGCCGGTGCCCTGCAGTGCGAGGTTCCCGGTCTCCATGATGAGGAACTGCGCGCCGGCGCCGGCCAGCATCACGATCATGTGGCCGGAGAGCATGGTGGCCATCAGACGCAGGGAGTGGGTCAGCGGCCGGACGATGAAGTTGGAGATGATCTCCAGCGGCACCAGCAGCGGCAGGATCCAGCCCGGCACCCCGCTGGGGACGACGGCGAGCTTGAAGTAGCGCGGCCCGTTGCGGCGGACGCCGACGCCGATCCAGATGATGTAGACGATCAGCGCCATGGCGTAGGCCGAACCGGCGTGCGAGAAGCTCGGCAGCTGCAGCAGCGGGATGGCGCCGAAGATGTTGTTCAGCAGGATGAAGAAGAAGATGCCGAACAGCAGCGGCACCCAGGCCTTGAATTCCTTCTCGCCGATGATGTCCCGGCCGATGCCGTTGCGCACGAACGCGTAACCGGACTCGGCCAGCCACTGGACCTTGCCGGGCTTGAGCTGCGCCTTGCGCATCGCCAGCATGAAGAAGGCGGTGATCAGGATGACCGACAGGATGATCATGGCCATCTGCTTGCCGAAACCGGTGCCGTACTCGGCCATCCAGGGGATGATGTCCGGGAGGTGAGCGTCGTCGATCGTGGGAGGAACAAATCCACCCTCGTTGGTGGAGCTGGCGAGCACGATCGGTAGCACGCTGATCCTCTCTGCAGTGTCCGTCAGCGGAACGCGGTCAGTGGGCGTTCCCTCCACGCGGTCCCGGGCGGCGACACGGCTCGGCCCGGACCGTCGTTATTGATCGTTGATGAGCCTATCAAACCGGGCACGGTGCTCATGACCAGATCGGCCGTTTCGAGGCGGTTTCCGGGCCTCAGGACGATTTATTTCTACGTTGTGTCGAAGTCGGGCCGGCGGAGCGGCTCAGTCGTCGTAGATCTGCTGCCGGGTGCGGGCGAAGACCATCACCTCGGTGGCCTGCCAGACGAGGATGGCCAGGAGCGCCCCCACGCCCGTGGGGAGGGGCTGGAGCCAGGCCGGGACGGGCACCGCCGTGAGCAGCACCGCCATCAGGACGAGCTTGACCACGAAGCCGAACAGGGCGATGACGATGGCCTGGTCACGCCAGCGGTTCCAGGACCAGGCGGTGAGCGCCAGGGTCATGGCGGACAGGACCACGACGGCCACGCCCGCCAGTCCCAGCGATCCGGCGGCCCCGGCGCCGGCCACCGGCCAGGCGATGAGGGTGGCGACGGCGAGCGTGAGGAGGCCCACGGCCAGGCAGGCCGTGAGGATCCCCCACCAGCCGTGCGTGTTCTGGCGGGGCGCGCGGGCCGCACCGGTGGATCGTCGGGTCTTCGGTGCGGGCCTCATCGGCTCCCCCTTCTGGAACGGCGGACCCAGGGATGCAGGGTCAGGTAGCCGGCGCCGATCAGCAGCACGGCCAGGACCGGCAGCACGATGCGCCAGTCGAGGAAGTTCAGCGACACCACCCCGTAGGCGATGAGGAAGGCCCACAGGTAGAGCAGCAGGACCGCCTGCCGGTGCGTGTATCCGCCGTCCACGAGCTTGTGGTGCAGGTGGCCGCGGTCGGCCGAGAACGGGCTGGAACCCCGCGCGGTGCGCCGCACCACGGCCAGCGAGAGGTCGATCAGCGGCAGGGCCACCACGGCGATCGGCAGCAGGATGGGCATGTACGCCGGCACGTTCCGGAAGCGGAAGCCCTCCATCGCCTCGAAGTCGGCGGTGACGGCGACCGCGGCCGTGGCCAGGAGCAGGCCGATGAGCATCGCCCCGACCTCTCCCATGAAGATCCGGGCCGGGTTGAAGTTGTGCGGCAGGAACCCCAGGCAGCAGCCGACGAGCAGTGCCATCAGCAGGGTGGCCAGGTTGGAGTAGTCGAACTGGTTGATGGTCCGGGTCAGCAGGTACGAGTAGATGAAGAACGCCGATCCGCCGATCACCGCGATGCCGGCGGCCAGCCCGTCCAGCCCGTCCACGAAGTTGATGGCGTTCATGGTCAGCACCAGGATGAAGATCGTCAGCCCGATCTGGACGGGTTCGCTGCCCACCGGGATCCAGCCCACCGGCATGGCCTCGACGCGGATGCCGTGCAGGGCCACCAGGGCGGCGGCACCGACCTGGCCGGTGAGCTTGAGCGTCCAGTGCAGGTCCCACAGGTCATCGGCCACCCCCATGACCAGGACCACGGCCAGTGCCAGGAGGACTCCGCGCACCGGGTCGGGATCGGTGAAGATCCCGTCCAGGAACGGGACCATGGCACCGATGCCGAGGCCGGCCAGGACGCCGGCGAACATGGCCACGCCGCCGAGCTTCGGCACGGGGCGGCGGTGGACGTCCCGCTGGCGGCGCGGGGTGTAGACCCGTCCCTTCAGCGCCAGGACCCGGACCGCGGGAGTCAGGACGAAGCTGACGAGGGCGGACAGGACCAGCAGGAGGAGGTAGGCCCTCATCGTCCGCCCGGTGCCGCCGGCCCGGACCGGCCCGCGTCGCCGGTGGCGTCCGGTTCCGGTCCCACGAGGTCGGGGACGACGCGGACGAGCTCGGAGAAGGCCAGGGCGCCCTGGCGGACCACCCGGAACGGCGAGACCGTGCAGTCGACGATGGTCGAGGGTGCGGAGACGTCACGGTCGCCGTCGTCGAGGTAGACGGCCACGGAGTCGCCGAGCATCTCCTCGGCGGCCCGGGCCGACGTCGCGGCCGGCAGGCCGGTGCGGTTGGCGCTGGAGACGGCCATCGGACCGACCTCCTGGAGCAGCTCGCGGGCGACCTGGTCGTCGGGGACCCGCAGCGCCACGGTCCCCCGGGTCTCCCCCAGGTCCCAGGCCAATGACGGCTGGGCGGTGAGGATCAGGGTGAGGGCACCGGGCCAGAAGGCCTCGGCCAGCTCCCGGGCGGCCGCGGGGATCTCCACAGCCAGTCCGTCCATCACCTGGGGGGCCCCGATCAGCACGGGCGGGGGCATCGAGCGTCCGCGGCCCTTGGCGGCCAGCAGGACGGCCACGGCCTGGGGCGAGAAGGCGTCGGCGCCGATCCCGTAGACGGTGTCGGTCGGCAGCACGACGCACTGCTGCCGGCCCAGGGCCTGCCGCGCGGCCGCGATGCCCTCGTCCAGTCCGGGCTCAGTGGTGCAGTCGATCATCGTGCTCACGGTGCCATTGTCCCATCGTCGCCCCCGGTGGCCCGCCCCTGCACCGGCCGGGCGGTGCGGACGGCCTCGGTGAACCGCGGCCGGTCGTTGAGGTCATCGTGGGTGAGCACCTCGGTGAACAGCCCGTCGCAGGCGAGCAGCCGGGCCATGGCGGCCTCCTGGGTGTCGTCGTGCTCCATGACCAGCACGCCGCCGGGACGCAACAGCCGGGCCGCCGTCGCGGCGATCACGGCCGGCATCCGCATGCCGTCCGCTCCCCCGCCGTAGAGCGCGAGCTCGGGGTCGCGACGCGCCTCGGCCTGCTCCGGGATGCGTCCGTCGGGGACGTAGGGCGGGTTGGACACCACGACGTCGACGCGGCCGTCGAGCGCGGACAGTGCGGTGGCGGCGTCGCCCAGGTGCAGGTCGACACCGCGCGGTCCGAGGTTGGCGGCGGCCCACCAGGCGGCCTCCGGGTCGGCCTCGACCGCGTGCAACCGGGCCCCGGGGACCTCGGCGGCCAACGCGGCCGCGATCGCCCCGGAACCGGTGCACAGGTCCACGCCGATGACATCCCCCGCCCCGCGCACCCGCGCGGCGTCGGCGAGGGCCTCGATGGCCCGGCCGGCCACGAGCTCGGTCTCCGGCCGGGGCAGGAACACCCCGGGGCCGACCTGCAGGTCCACGGACCGGAAGGGGGCGGTGCCGGTCAGGTACTGCAGGGGCGTGCGCGTGGACCGGGAGATCAGCAGGCGGCGCAGGTCCACGGCCTGCACCGCGGTGAGGGCGCGGCCGGACACCGCCCACGCGGCCACCTCGCCGCGAGAGGCGCCCAGGACGTGGGCGGCCAACAGCTCGGCGTCGGCGCGCGGGGACGGCACCCCGGCAGCGGCCAGCAGCTCGGTCCCGGAGCGCAGCAGGACAGCCAGTCCGCGCTCCTGCGGTGCTCCCGTGGACCGGACGCCGGGGGCACCCCCGGTGCCGGCCGGCGTCGGGCGAGGCCGTGAGGGGATGGTGCGTGGCGTGGTCATCGCGTCTGCCATGGGCGTTCCCCTACTTCCCCCGGCCGGACTGGTCCCGCCCGGAGTGCTGGCCCAGCGACTCCAGCCGGTGCTGCTCGTCCAGGTCGATGCAGGACTGCAGGACCGGGCCCAGGTCCCCGTCCAGGACGGCGTCGAGGTTGTAGGCCTTGTACCCGGTCCGGTGATCGGCGATCCGGTTCTCCGGGTAGTTGTAGGTCCGGATCCGCTCGGACCGGTCCATGGTGCGTACCTGCGAGGCCCGCGTGGCCGCGTTCTCGGCGTCGAGCTGTTCCTGCTGGTGGGCCAGCAGCCTCGAGCGCAGCACCCGCATGCCGGCCTCGCGGTTCTGGATCTGGGACTTCTCGTTCTGCATGGACACCACGATCCCGGTCGGCAGGTGCGTGATGCGCACGGCGGAGTCCGTGGTGTTGACGGACTGGCCACCGGGGCCCGATGACCGGAACACGTCGATCTTCAGGTCGTTCGCCCCGATCTGGACCTCCTCCGGCTCATCGACCTCCGGGAACACCAGCACGCCGGCGGCCGAGGTGTGGATCCGGCCCTGCGACTCGGTCACGGGCACCCGCTGCACGCGGTGCACCCCGCCCTCGAACTTCAGGTGGGCGTAGACTCCCTCCGCCGGGTCCGTGGAGGAACCCTTGACGGCCACCTGGACGTCCTTGTACCCGCCCAGGTCGGACTCGGTGGACGAGAGGATCTCCGTCTTCCAGCCCCTGGACTCGGCGAAGCGCACGTACATGCGCAGCAGGTCCGCGGCGAACAGGGCGGCCTCCTCACCGCCCTCACCCCCCTTGATCTCCAGGATGGCGTCGCGCGCGTCCGAGGGGTCGCGCGGGATGAGCAGCCGGCGCAGTCGCTCCGCGGCCTGGTCCGCGGCATCCTGCAGGGCCGGCACCTCGGCCGCGAAGTCCGGGTCGTCCTGTCCCAGTTCCGTCGCGTCCGCCAGGTCCTCGGCGGCCTGTCGCCAGGCCCGGTGGGCGGAGACGATCCCGTTGAGCTCCGCGTAACGGCGTCCGAGCCTGCGGGACAGGGCCTGGTCCTGGTGGACGGCCGGGTCGGCGAGCCGCTCGGTGAGTTCACGGTGCTCGTCCAGCAGCTCCTGCACGGACTCGAACATGGTGGTTCCTTCAGTCAGTGGCCACCCGGGGCGGTGGCCGTCAGCGGGGATCGGTGGTGGGGGTCGGTGGGAACGACTCAGCCCCCGGCCCGCCGCGTCCGTGCGGCGGGCCGGGGGCCGGCGTCGATGCTACTTCTCGCCCTTGGGCCCCAGCGTGGTCTTGGAGACCAGCATGAGGAACTCGGCGTTGGACTGGGTGTCCTTGATCTTGTTGGTCAGGATCTCCAGTGCCTGCTGCGTGTCCAGGCCGGACAGCACCCGGCGCAGCTTCCACATGATCTTGATCTCCTCGCCGGAGAGCAGGTTCTCCTCGCGGCGCGTGCCGGAGGCGTTGACGTCCACGGCCGGGAAGATCCGCTTGTCCGCCAGCTGGCGGGACAGGCGCAGCTCCATGTTGCCGGTGCCCTTGAACTCCTCGAAGATGACCTCGTCCATCTTGGACCCGGTCTCCACGAGGGCGGTCGCCAGGATGGTCAGCGACCCGCCGTTCTCGATGTTGCGGGCGGCGCCGAAGAAGCGCTTCGGCGGGTACAGGGCCGAGGAGTCCACACCACCGGAGAGGATGCGTCCGGAGGCGGGGGCGGCCAGGTTGTAGGCACGGCCCAGTCGGGTCATGGAGTCGAGCAGCACGACGACGTCGCGGCCCATCTCCACCAGCCGCTTGGCCCGCTCGATCGCCAGCTCGGCCACGGTCGTGTGGTCGTCCGCCGGGCGGTCGAAGGTCGAGGCGATGACCTCGCCCTTGACCGAACGCTGCATGTCGGTCACTTCCTCGGGCCGCTCGTCCACCAGCACCATCATCAGGTGCACCTCGGGGTTGTTGGTGGTGATGGCGTTGGCGATCGACTGCAGGATCATCGTCTTGCCGGCCTTGGGCGGCGAGACGATCAGGCCACGCTGGCCCTTGCCGATCGGGGCCACGAGGTCGATGACGCGCGGGCCGATCAGCTTGGGGTCGGTCTCCAGGCGCAGGCGCTCCTGCGGGTACAGGGGCACCAGCTTGTTGAACTCGACGCGCTTCGGGGTGTCCTCGGCGGGCTGGCCGTTGACCGAGGTCAGCTTCACCAGGGCGTTGAACTTCTGGCGGTTGCTGCCGCCGCCGCCCTGGCTCTCCCCGTCGCGGGGCGCGCGGATGGCACCGGTGACGGCGTCGCCCTTGCGCAGCCCGTACTTCTTGACCATGGACAGCGAGACGTAGACGTCGTTCGACCCCGGCAGGTAACCGGAGGTGCGCACGAAGGCGTAGTTGTCCAGCACGTCCAGGATGCCGGCGACGGGCAGCAGCACGTCGTCCTCGGTCACCTCGGTGTCGTCGACCTCCGGGCCGCTGCGCCCGCGACGGTTGCGGTTGCGGTCGTTGCGGTTGCGGTTGCGGCGATTGCGGCGGCTGTTGGGGTCGTCGTCGCGGTCGTTGCGGTTGTCGTTGCGGCCGCGTCCCCCGCCGGACTGCTGGTCCTGGCCGCCGTCCCGGGACTCCCCGCGCTGGTCACGGTTCTCGGAGCGGTTGCGCGCACCGCGGCCGGACTGCTGGTCCTGGCCACCGTCGCGGCCCTCGCCCTGGTTGCGGGAGCCGCGGCCGGACTGCTGGTCCTGGTCGCCGTCCCGGGACTCCCCGCGCTGGTCACGGTTCTCGGAGCGGTTGCGCGAACCGCGGCCGGACTGCTGGTCCTGGCCGCCCTCGCGGGCGTCCTGCTGGCGGGTGCCG